>NZ_LZMG01000034.1:0-39298 GCF_001673615.1 Mycobacterium sp. 1245499.0 | reverse complement strand
CGAGGTCTACCCCCACGCGGCCACCGTCGCGTTGTTTCGCCTCGAGCGCACCCTGAAATACAAGGCGAAGCCCGGCCGCAGCGTCGAGCGGCTCAGGTCCGAGCTGTTGTTGCTCATGGACGGCGTCGAGCGGCTGGCGCGGGCCCCGGTGCCGCTGCGCGTGGCCGGGCACGACGGCTGGGTCGCGCTGCGCCGGGCCGTCACGGCCGCGCAGCGCAAGAGCGAACTGCGCCGCGCCGAAGACCCGGTCGATGCCGTGGTTTGTGCCTACGTGGCGTTGTACGCGCAGCGCCGCCCGCTGGACGTGACCATTTACGGCGACCTCGACACCGGCTACATCGTGACGCCGTCGCTGCCGGTGGACCCGATCCGCGCGTAACGGGCGCTCAGATCTGCACGGGCCGCTGATCGATCGGCGCGAGCACCTCGATGAGGTCGACCACCGCGCCCTGCGCCGCCGCGCGCGGGTCGCGCCCCTCCACCAGGGCCGACACCACCGAGCCATCGACCGCGCAGATCAACGTGCACACCAGTTCGATGTGCACCGATCGGCCCGAGCGCTCGATCGCCTCGGCCACCGCTTCGGCGCGCTGGCGCAGGCTGCGACGCATGGTCTCGCGCAGCGCGGGCAGCCGGGTGCACGCGATGTGCCGCTCGTAGCGCGAGATCAGCTGATCGGTCAGGCCCGGTCCGGACACGTCGCCGACGAGCAGGTCCGCCAACACCTCGGCGATGGTCTCCGGTCCGCGGCGCCGGCGCGACATGGCGCTGACCCGCGACCGCAACTGCGCCACCTCGATCATCGCGATGTGTTCGACGGCGCGTGCGATCAGATCGTCGAGCGACGAGAAGTAGTAAGTGGTGGAAGCCAACGGCAATCCGGCCCGCCGCGCCACCGCCCGGTGCCGCACCGCTTCGAACCCGCCCTCGGCCAGCAGCTCGGCGGCGGCGCTGACGAGCGCATACCGTCGACGTTCTCCTTTTGGAGTAACCGCTGCTGTCACGAGTAGCCATCGTGCCAGCCAAAGTGGTACTGCATTGCCATTTCGGCCAAACGGCCGGGGCATAATGGCCCGCATGCCCGACTTGAGCCGACGCGCCCTGCTCGGCCTCGGCGCCGGCGCGGCCCTCGGCGCGGTTGGCGCCTACGGGTTCGACATCCTGTTAGAACCGCGGACATCTCGCGCCGTGCCGGTATCGACGGCCGGCACCGGGATGCCGTTGGCCCCGTCGCCCGGCCCGCCCCGCGATCCGGCTCCGCCGGCGGCGCCCGCCCCCACCATGGTGACCGGTTCCTTCGCCTCCGCCGCCCGCGGCGGGGCCAACACCAACTGGGCCATCGCCCGCCCGCCGGGCCAGACCAAGCCGCTGCGGCCGGTGATCGCGCTGCACGGCAAGGGCAGTGACGCGTCCACGGTGATGGCCGGTGGCGTCGAACACGGTTTGGCGCAGGCCGTCGACGCCGGACTGCCGCCGTTCGCGGTGGTCGCCGTCGACGGTGGCGGCGGCTACTGGCACAAGCGGTCGTCGGGCGAGGACAGCGGCGCCATGGTGCTCGACGAGCTCATCCCGATGCTGGGAAACCAGAATCTGGACACCTCGCGGGTGGCGTTCCTGGGCTGGTCGATGGGCGGCTATGGCGCGCTGCTGCTGGGCGGCCGGCTGGGGCCAGCCCGTACCGCGGCGATCTGTGCGGTGAGCCCGGCCCTGTGGATGTCCTCGGGTGCCGCGGCGCCGGGGGCGTTCGACGGGCCCGATGATTTCGCCGCGAATTCGGTGTTCGGCATGCCCGCGCTGGCCTCGATCCCGATCCGAATCGATTGCGGCGACAGCGATCCGTTCTACTCGGCGACGAAGCAGTTCATCGCGCAGCTGCCCAACCCGCCGGCCGGCGGCTTCTCGCCCGGCGGGCACGACGGCGCGTTCTGGAGCTCGCAGTTGCCCGCCGAGCTGACCTGGATGGCACCGCTGCTGACGGCGTAAGGAGATACGCTCGCGGAGGTGACCGCACCTTTCGACTGGACCCTGCCGTACGCCTGGCCACGCAAGCCCATCCTGGCGGAAAACGTTGTGTGCACGTCGCAACCGCTCGCCGCCCAGGCGGGCCTGCGGATGCTCGCCCAGGGCGGCAGCGCGGTCGACGCGGCCATCGCCACAGCCATCACCCTGACGATTGTGGAGCCGGTGTCCAACGGCATTGGTTCGGACGCCTTCGCCATCGTGTGGGACGGCGCGCGATTGCACGGGTTGAACGCCTCGGGTCGCTCACCGGCCGCCTGGACACCGGAATACTTTGGCGGGCAGGACGTTCCGATCCTCGGCTGGAATTCGGTGACCGTGCCCGGCGCGGTGTCGGCCTGGACCGAACTGCACGCGAAGTTCGGCAAGCTCCCGTTCGAGCGGCTGTTCGAACCAGCAATAGCTTACGGCCGCAACGGCTTTCTGGTTTCACCGACGGTCGCGCAGCAGTGGGCCGCCCAGGTGCCGCTGTTCGAAGACCAGCCGGGGTTCGCCCAGGCGTTTCTGCCCGGCGGGCGGGCGCCCAGGCCCGGCGAGCGATTCAGCCTGCCCGACCATGCGGCCACGCTGGAAACGATCGCCGCGACCAACGGAGAGGCGTTCTACCGTGGCGAACTGGCCGCCAGGCTCGAGGCGCACGCACTGGCGCACGGCGGGGCCATGCGGGCCGACGATCTGGCGGCCCATCGCGCCGACTGGGTGGGCACGGTCGACGGCGGCTACCGCGGATACACGGTGCACGAGATACCACCCAACGGCCAGGGAATCGTCGCGCTGATCGCCCTGGGCATCCTGGAACACTTCGACTTGGCCTCGCTGCCGGTCGATTCCGCGGACAGCGTGCACCTGCAGATCGAGGCGGTGAAGCTGGCGTTCGCCGACGCCCAGGCGTATGTCGCCGACATCGAGCACATGCCGCTGTCGCCCGAGCGCCTGTTGGACCAGGAGTACCTGAAGCAGCGCGCGGCACTGATCGACCGCCGACGGGCCAGGCCGGCATCCGCCGGCGCCCCGGCGGGTGGAACCGTCTACCTGACCGCCGCCGACGCCGCGGGGATGATGGTGTCGATGATCCAGTCGAACTACATGGGGTTCGGCTCGGGCGTGGTGGTGCCGGGCACCGGGATCTCGCTGCAAAATCGGGGCGCGAATTTCACTGCCGCCCAAGGGCATCCGAACGCAGTGGCCCCGAACAAGCGCCCCTACCACACCATCATCCCGGGGTTTGTGACCAAAGACGGCGAACCGGTGCTGAGCTTCGGGGTGATGGGCGGAATGATGCAGCCCCAGGGGCACGTGCAGGTGATGGTGCGCATCGCCGACCACGGGCAGAACCCCCAGGCGGCGTGCGACGGCCCGCGGTTCCGGTGGGTGGAGGGCATGCAGGTCAGCTGCGAAACGGGGTTCCCGGTCGCAACGCTCGACGAGTTGCGCCGCCGCGGGCACGACCTGGTCGCCGTCGACGACTACAACCAATTCGGCAGCTGCCAGGCGATCTGGCGCCTCGACGGCGGCTATGTCGCGGCCAGCGATCCGCGTCGGGACGGTCAGGCCGCCGCCTTCTAGACGCGGATCTTGCCCTCGGCGGCCAGCTGGGCGATGTCGCTGCGGAAATGACTGCCCGGCAACCGGATCGAACGAACGACTTCGTAGGCCATGGATCGCGCGGCGGCCAGGTCCGCGCCGGTGCCCACCACCGACAGCACCCGGCCACCCGAGGAGACGATTTCCCCGTCGTCGCGCCGGGCCGTCCCGGCGTGCAGCACCCCGTCGGCTTCCGAGCCGACGATCACGTCACCCACCCGCGGACGGCCGGGGTAGCTCTCCGCCGCCACCACCACCGTCACGGCGGCGCCGTCGTGCCAGCGCAGCTCGCCGAAGTCCGCCAAGTTGCCGCTGCCGGCCGCGTACAACAACTGGCCGAGCGGTGATTCGAGCAGGGCTAGCACCGCCTGCGTCTCGGGATCGCCGAAGCGGCAGTTGAATTCGACCACCGCGGGGCCGTTGGAGGTGATCGCGAGCCCGGCATACAGCAATCCGCTGAACGCGCTGCCGCGCGCAACCATCTCCGCCGCAACGGGTTCGACGATGTTGCTGACGACGTCGCGGTACACCTCGTCGGGCAGCCACGGCACCGGGGCGTAGGCGCCCATCCCGCCGGTGTTGGGCCCGGTGTCGCCATCGCCGACGCGCTTGAAATCCTGCGCCGGCAGCAGCGGCACCACGGTTTCGCCGTCGACCACGCAGAACAGCGACACCTCCGGGCCGTCCAGATAGGACTCCAGCAGCACCGGGTGTCCCGCCTCGAGGAGCCCGGCGGCGTGCGCGCGGGCGACGGCGCGATCCGCGGTCACCACCACGCCCTTGCCCGCCGCCAGGCGGTCGTCCTTGACCACCCAGGCCGCATCCCCCGCCGGCGGGCCGAACCGCTGCAGGGCAGCGTCTAAATGCGCCGGGTTATCGACGATTTCGCTGGTTGCGGTGCGCACCCCAGCCGCGGCCATGACCTCCTTGGCGAAGGCCTTGGAGCCTTCGATGCGGGCGGCGTCCTTGCTGGGGCCGAAGCAGACAATGCCGGCGGCTCGCACCGCGTCGGCCACCCCGAGCACCAGCGGCACCTCGGGACCGATGACCACCAGGTCGGCGCGGACCTCGCGCGCCAGGGCGACGACGTCGTCCGCCGAGGTGATATCGACCTCGTGCTGGTCGGCCAGCCGCGCGGTGCCGGCGTTGCCGGGAGCGACCGCTAACCCCGTGACCTGGGGATCTTTGCGAAGCGCCAGCAGCAACGCATGCTCACGGGCACCGGAACCAATCACCAGGACACGCACGACACGTCAGACTAGCTGGTGCTGCGGCGCGCACCCACAGTCTCTAAAGGATTTTCTCGAGCAGCGCCTTGAGGTCGTTGCGCTGTGCGGCGGTGAGGCGCCCGAGGCGCTTGTCGAACTCGTCGGAGAGCAATCTCAGGCCGTGTTTGGCCGCCTGACGCCCGGCCGGGGTGAGCAGCAGCCGGTGCCGGCGCAGATCGGACGGGTCGATCTCGCGACGCACGAAGCCCGCCGCCTCGAGCCGCTTCAGGTACAGCGTCACCGTCGCCTTGGGCATGCTCAACGCCGCCGCCAGCGCGGCCGGGTAGGGGTGCTCGTCGATCTCGGCGAGCAGGAAGAGTTCCTTGGACTCGAGGCCCAGCGCGCAGATGTCGGCCTCGGCGCACGAGATGACCGAGAGCAGCACCCGGTAGTTCAGTGACCAGATCTTGGCCGCATCGACCGCAGACATCGACTTGCCAGATCGTTCAGGTATGAACTAGTTTTGTTTTGAACAACCGCATGGTCGAACAACTTACCAGGAAGTGGGCAGCATGCCGCTGGATGAATATGTGACACTCGGGCGATCCGGTCTGCGCGTCAGCCCCTTGTGCCTGGGCGCGATGACATTCGGCGAAGACCTGGGCTGGGGCACCAGTGTGGAAGAGTCCCAACAGATCATCGACCGCTACCTCGAACTCGGCGGCAACTTCATCGACACCGCCAACTTCTACACCCGGAGCCACTCCGAGAAGATCATCGGCGACCACGTCGGGCGCCACCCCGCCCGTCGCGATCGGCTGGTGATCGCGACCAAGTTCAGCGGCAACCTGTATCCGGGTGATCCCAACGGCGGCGGCTCGGGCCGCAAGTCGCTGATCAACGCCTGCGATAACTCGTTGCGGCGCTTGCAAACCGACTACATCGACCTGTACTGGCTGCACATCTGGGACGCCAACACCCCCATCGAGGAGACGATGGCGGCGCTCGAGGACCTCGTCCGGGCCGGCAAGGTGCGCTACATCGGCGTCTCGGACACCCCGGCGTGGAAGATCGCCCAGGCCAACCTGATCGCCGGTTTCCGCGGCTGGTCTGCGTTCGTCGGGCTGCAGGTCGAGTACTCGCTGCTGGAGCGCGCCATCGAACAGGACCTGGTGCCGATGGCGGCCGAATTCGGGCTCGGCATCACCCCGTGGTCGCCGCTGAAGAGCGGCGTGCTGAGCGGTAAGTACACCCGAGCCAACAGCGGCCGGCACAACGCCGACCGCGGCGCCCTGGTCGACGCCTTCCTCAACGAGAAGACCTACGCCGTCATCGACGAACTCGAGGCCATCGCGAAGGCACACGAGACCAACGTCGCCAGCGTCGCGCTGGCCTGGGTGCGCGCACAGCGTGCCGTCTCGTCCGTCATCATCGGCGCGCGCCGGCTCTCCCAGCTCGAGGACAACGTCCGCGCCGTCGACGTGACCCTCGGCGCCGACGAGCTGGCCCGGCTCGACGCCCTGACCAAGCCGAGCTTCGGCTTCCCGCACAACATGCTGGAGATGGCTCCGGGCATCATCAACGGCGGAACGACCGTCAACGGGGTCACCGCGCCGATCTCGGAATACGTGATGCCCGAAGGCGTTCAGCCGTACTGAATCGGCGACGAGGTCATCGAAAGTGCCTGATAGATCAGGCGGGTGTACATCCTGGTCCGCTCCGTTCCGGCTGGAGTGACTTGCCCCATCTTGTTCATGACGTAGGCGAATGTGGTGCGGCAGTAGGGATTCATGACCGCCATTGAGCCGCCCCAGCCGCCCCAGTAGCAGACTCGTTCATCGGGCATGTCCGGCACCGCCTCCCGATGCGGTAGCGCGAAGCCGATGCCCCATCGTGCGGGCATGGCCAGCACCAGGTCGGTGCAGTTGGCCTGCTCCTCGAAGATCAGGTCGATCGTCTCGGGCCTAAGCAGCCGCACGCCGTTTACGCTGCCGCCCAACGAGATCGGCGACAATGAGCGCACCAACGAGCGGGCGTTGCCATGCCCGTTGGCCGAGCCGATCTCCGCGCGGCGCCATGCGGTGGTCTCCGCGGCCAGCGCGGCCGCTGAGGTGGGTGGCACGGCGGCGAACGTCTTGCGCATCGGATGGTCGTCGGGCACCGCGTCGAGGGGCACGTCCAGCGGCGGTGGCGGAACGAGCTCGGCGATGCGCTCGTCATCCTCGGGCCGAGCACCGATCTGAAAATCGGCGCCGAGCGGTCCGCTGATCTGCTCGCGCACAAAGTTTTTCAGCGTCGAACCGGTGACGCGGCGGACGAGTTCACCGACGAGGTGACCGATGGTGATCGCGTGGTAGCCCGAGGCGGTCCCCGGCGGCCACCACGGCGCCTGGGCGGCGAGTTGCGACGTGGACTTGTCCCAGTCGTAAATGTCCTCGAGGCTGAAAGGCATCTCCCACCCGGACACCCCCGAGGTGTGACTGAGGACGTGGCGCACCTCGATGCGCTCCTTGCCGTTGGCGGCGAACTCGGGCCAGTACTTGGCGACGGGGGCGAACGGGTCGAGCAGGCCGCGGTCGATCAGCATCAGCGCCGCCAGCGCAGTCACATTCTTGGTGCTGGAGAAGACGTTGACGATTGTGTCGTGAGACCATTCCCGGGTTTTCGCTCGATCGGCATACCCGCCCCAGATGTCGACCACGAGCTCGCCGCCGATATCGACAGCGATGGCGGCGCCCAACTCGCCACCTGTGGTGACCTCGTCAGCCAGCGCGGCGACGAGATCCTCGAAGCGGCTGTCGTAGTGGCCATGTAATACGCCCGTGGTGAAGTGGGCATCGATTCCGGCATGGTTTGCGGCAAGACTTGCCTGGCTGTTCATGTGTCGCCTCCATTCGTTGGTGACCTCACTATGGATCGCGGCGAGTGAAGGAACATCCGCCAAAGGGCCTAGGCGCGCGGGCGGACGACCGAGTGGCTTTCTACGTCTTTGTGCCGATGTTTGCCGCCTCCAACCAGCTCATGCTGGCTAACATGGCTGAGACGGACCAACGCGTGGACACGCCACCATTGAACTGGAGCGACTTGGGCGTAACCGAGCTCCCGACCGGAACGGTGACGTTGCTGCTCGCAGACGTCGAGGGCTCGACGCGGCTCTGGCAGACCCAGCCCGAGCAGATGAGCGCCGCGATCGCACGGTTGGATCGGGCGGTATCGGACCTGGTTGCCCGGCACAGCGGGGTGCGCCCGGTGGAGCAGGGCGAGGGCGACAGCTTCGTGGTCGCCTTCGCCCGTGCCAGCGACGCCGCCGCCTTTGCTCTGCAGTTGCAGCGCACACCGCTGACGCCGATCCGTCTGCGGATCGGACTGCACACCGGCGAAGTGCAACTGCGCGACGAAGCAAACTACATCGGGCCGACCATCAACCGCGCGGCACGGCTGCGCGATCTCGCCCATGGGGGCCAGACGGTGCTGTCGGCGACCACAGCCGACCTGCTCGCCGACGCGGTTGGCACCCAAGCGTGGCTGCTCGACCTCGGCACGCACCCATTGCGGGATCTGCCCCGGCCCGAACGCGTAACGCAGCTCTGCCACGCCGACCTGCACAACGACTTCCCACCGCTTCGCGCATCGAAAAGCGCTGGGAAACAACACCTTCCGGCGCAGTTCACGAGTTTCGTCGGACGCGGCGCGGAAATCGAGGCCGTGCGGGAAATCGTCGTGGGCAACCGGTTGGTGACGCTGACCGGCGCGGGCGGTGTGGGCAAGACGCGTCTAGCAGTACAGATCGCGGACCGGATGGACACCGAGTTCACCGACGGCGTGTGGTACGTCGATCTGGCGCCGATCACCGATCCCGCCGTCGTACCGGTCGCCGTGACGCGGGCGTTGGGGCTGCCAGACCAAGCAGGGCTTTCGACGATGAACACGGTTACCCGGGCCATCGGCGGGCGGCGCATCCTCGTCGTCTTGGACAACTGCGAGCACCTGATCGACGCGTGCGCCACGCTGACCGAGGCGCTGCTGGGGGCGTGCCCCCAAGTGACTGTTCTCGCCACGAGCCGCGAGCCGATCCGGGTGGTCGGCGAAGTCGCCTGGGGGGTGCCCTCCCTGTCGCTGACTGACGAGGCGATCACGTTGTTCATCGACCGCGCGCACCAAGTGCGGCCTGATTTCGTTGTGACCGAACAGAACTCTGCCACCGTAGCGGAGATCTGCGAGCGCCTCGACGGCATACCCTTGGCGATCGAGTTGGCGGCCGCGCGGGTCCGCGCGCTGTCATTGGCGCAGATCCTCGACAGCCTGCACGACCGTTTCCGCCTGCTGACCGGCGGCGCGCGCACCGCCGTGCGCCGCCAGCAGACGCTGCGGGCGTCCGTCGACTGGTCGCACGCTCTGTTGACCGAGCCGGAACGCGTCCTGTTCCGCCGGGCAGCCGTATTCCACGGCGGTTTCGAACTCGATGCAGCACAACAGGTTTGCGGTGACAGCGACGTCGAGAGCTACCAAATTCTCGACCAGCTCACGCTGCTCATCGACAAATCGCTCATTGCGGTAGAAGACGGCGGCTTCGGAACCCGATACCGGATGCTGGAGACGGTTCGTCAGTACGCGCTGGAAAAGCTCGGCGAGTCCGGCGAAGCCGACGCCGTGCGCGCGCGCCACCGCGACCACTACACCTCAATGGCCGCGCTGCTCGACGAGCCCGGCCGCACCGGCTATCAGAGCAGGGTCGAGCGCGCGGCAACAGAGATGGACAATCTGCGCGCAGCGTTCGCGTGGTGCCGCGAGAGTGGCGAGATCTCCGAGGCGCTGCGCCTCGCATCGGCGTTGCAACCGCTTTGGACCACTCGCGGCCGTGTTCGGGAGGGGACGGCCTGGTTCGAAGCGGCGCTCGCCGACGCGGCGGCGCGCAACGCGGAGGTGCCGCCTGCCGTCCGCGCCCGCGCGCTTGCAGATAACGCCACTCTCGAGGGCGCGCAGACCATTCACGACAACATGGACAAGGCATTGGAGGCCCTGGCACTCGCCCGCGAGATCGACGATCCGGCGCTGCTGGTTCGCGCGCTCGCCGGTTGCGGCATCATCGCCGCCTTTGACGCGGCTGCTGCCAGTTCGTACTTTGACGAAGCGCTCGGACTGGCCCGCGCCGTGGGCGATGACAGGAGCCTGAGCCAAATCCTGGCGTTCCAAGCGTTCGCCGCGGTTACCGGCAAGGGTGACGCGATCGCGGCGCGTGCGGCCGGCGAAGAAGGGCGTGACATCGCCGACGCGATCGGTGATGGCTACACCTCCCGCGCGTGCCGGTGGTGTATTGGCTTGGCGCAGCAGTGGGAAGCCGATCTCACCGGAGCCGTAGCGCAATTCCGGGCCCTGGTCGCGGAGGCCGAGGCGGCGCACGACGAAACATGGCGGATGTCAAGCCTCGTCAGCCTGGGCCACTATCTCGCCTTCGCGGGCGACCCGGACGAGGCCAGGGCCGCGGCCACCGCGGCGGTCGAAGCCGCCGCGGATTTCAGCGCGTTCAATCAGGGCTTCGCCTATGCCGCGCTGGCGGTGGCAAACCTGGCCGCGGGCGACGTGGAAGCAGCGGCCGCCGCCGGCGAGGCGGCGTGGGAGCGCATGAAGGCCCAACCCGAACTGGCCGCGGTGAACGTCATCCCACTCGCGGACGTTGCCCTCGCGCGGGGTGACCTGACGGTGGCCCGCCGCTTGGCCGACGACGCCGTCACGGTAGCCCCCGGCATGCACCTGCTGCTCGCGCTGGCAAAGCGGGCGCGAATCGCGATCGCGCAAAACGATGTTGAGCAGGCGGCGCGTGATGCGCGTGATGCGCTCACCGGCGCCGGGGACCTGAAGGGGTATTACGTGGTCCCCGACGTCCTCGAATGCCTGGCCATCCTTGCGGCGAGCGCCGGGGCGAACCGAGAAGCCGGTCGCCTCTTCGGCGCCGCAGATGCGGTTCGCGGCCGCACCGGGTATGTGCGCTTCAAGATCTACAACGCCGCCTATGACACGTCGGTGGCAGCGCTGCGCAAGGTCATGGGCGAGAACGACTTCCGCGCGGCATGGGCCGAGGGCGCGGCGCTGTCGATCGAGGAGGCGATCGCTTACGCGCAACGCGGGCGCGGCGAGCGCAAGCGACCGGCAACGGGATGGGATTCACTGACCCCCGCCGAAATCAACGTGGTGAGGCTGGTCAGCGAGGGGCTGCCGAACAAAGCCATCGCCGGCCGGCTGTTCGTGTCCGCGCGAACGGTGCAGACGCATCTGAGCCACGTCTACTCCAAGCTGGGTATCAGCTCGAGAGTGCAACTTGCACAAGAGGCTTCACGCCACGCTTAGTCGTCCTTGTTGCCCGAGTGCATCTTCAGCGCGGCGTCGACGTTGCCCTTCTTGTCCTCCCCGGCGCCCTTCGCCGCGGCCTTCTTGCGTTTGGCCACCACGGCGTCGACGGCGCCGTTGAGCGCCGAACCCAGCGGGAAGCCGAGGTAGTGGGTGAGGAAGACCGCCATCTCCTTGAGCTCGTTCTCGGTGAGCTCGCCGTTGAGAAGCGCGGCGTTGATCTGGATCTCGGCCAGGTCGCGGTTCCCGATCGCGGTCACCGCGGTCAGCGTCATGATGCGCTTGTCGCGCATCGACAATCCCGGTCGCGTCCAGATGTTGCCGAACAGGTGGTCGACGGTCAGGTCGAAGTACGCGTCGCCCTCGATGTTCGGCATCTCCCAGCCGTAGACCTCGTTCATCTTCGCGAGGCCCTTGCTGCGCAGCTCGTCCATTACGCCTCTTTCTCCGTGTGTGGTACCCCGAGGCCCGCGGCCAACCGCTGGTAGGCCAGCTGGGCGAGCGGCAGATCGACCGACACCGATTCGCCGAGAGCCAACGCCAGGCTCAGGTCCTTCTCCCCCAGCTCGCGGGCGTGCAGGAAGGACTGGTACAAGAAGTTGTCCGGTTCAAGGTCTTTCATGTTGCCGCGGACGATGATCGCACCCGGGCCGCTGGTCAGCGCGTCGGTGTGGCGCACCACCCGGCCCAGCGCCTGCAGGTCCAGGCCGGCGGCCTCGGCGAGTTTCATGGCCTCGCAGGCCGCGGCGTACGAGGTGAACGTCAACATGTTGCGGGCCAGCTTCATTCGGGTGCCCGCCCCGGGCTCACCGGCGTGGATGACCACCGATGCCCAATGTTTGAAGGCCGGCTTGATCCGCTCGTACACCTCCCGCTCGGCGCCCACCATGGTGGCGAGTTCACCCTTCGCCGCGGCGGCCGCGCCACCGCTGACCGGCGCGTCGACGATATGGATGCCGTGCGGCTTGTGCTCGGCGGCGAGCTCGACGGCCGTGGTGTCGCTGATGGTCGAGTGGATCGCGATGACGGTGCCGGGCTTGGCGTGCGCGGCCAGCTCGCCGACCACCTCGCGCACCTGGGCGTCGTTGAGGACGGTGATGTGGATGAGGTCGGCGCCCGCGACGTCGGCGACGCTGTCGGCCAGGCCGGCGCCCTTTTCCACCAGCGGGGTCATCGCCTCGGTCCGGATGTCGTAAACCGTTATTCCGCCCGGCCATTCGGTCATCTTGGTGGCCATCGGCGCGCCCATGTTGCCCAGGCCGATGTAGCCAAGCTTCAGCTGATCAGTCATCTGGCATCGCCTCCCGTCACGACCGGATTATCTGTCCGCCGTCGACATTGAAGATCTGTCCTGTGATCCACGAGGCCTCGTCGGAGAGCAGGAACAGGCACATGCCGACCAGGTCCTCGGGCGTGCCCATCCGCGACAGCGGCAGGCCCTTGACGATGTCGTCGACCATCTCCTTCGGGGTGGTGGTCCGATTGGCCTCGGTGTCGATGGGGCCGGGGGCGATCGCGTTGATCCGGATCTTCTGGCCACCCAGTTCGCGGGACAGCTGCTGGGTCAGGCCGTTGATTCCGACCTTGGCCAGGCCGTAGTAGTTCGCGTAAAGCCATGCGGCGGTGGATGATTGGTTGACGATCGCGCCGCCGCCACGCTTGGCCATCTTCTTGTACACCGCGCGCGTGCACCACAGCGCGCCGTCCAGGTTCACGCTCATGAACTTGCGGTAGTACTCAGGATCGATGGTGAGCAGGAAGTCCAGCTTCATGCCACCGAAGATCGCGGCGTTGTTGACCAGATAGTCGATGCCGCCGAATTCCGCGAGCGTGCGGTCGGCCATCTCCTTGGCCGACGCCGGGTCGGACACGTCGACCGGAATGCTGATGGCCGTTCCACCGTCGGCGACAATCTGTTTGGCGACCGCATCGGCGGCTTCGGCGTTGATGTCGGCGACCACCACCGCCGCGCCCTCGCGGGCCAGCGCCTCGGCGTACGCCTGCCCGATGCCGCCACCGGACCCGGTGACGATGCCGACTTTGTTCTCGAATCGCATGTTTTCCTCTCGGTCGCCTAATGGCGCGGTCACTGCACAGCGGTGGCGATGGTTTTGACTTCCAGGTATTCCTCGAAGCCGGCCACGCCCATTTCACGGCCGTTACCGGATTGCTTGTATCCGCCGAACGGCGCGTCGGCGGAGTACCAGACACCGCCGTTGACATTGACGGTGCCTACCCGCATCCGCGACGCGAAGTTGGCCGCGCGTTCCGGGTCGGCGCTGAACACGGTGCCGGACAGGCCGTATGGCGAGTCGTTCGCGATGCGCAGCGCATCGTCTTCGCCGTCGTAGGCGATCACGGTGAGCACCGGTCCGAAAATCTCCTCACGGGCAGGCCGGGCGTCGTTGGTCAGGCCGGCGATCACGGTCGGTTCGATGAAGAAGCCGCGGTCCTTGTCCGCCGGGCGGCCGCCGCCGCAGGCGAACGTCCCGCCCTCGGCGATCGCCAGGTCGAGGTAGCTTTGCACCCGCTCCCGCTGCCGCGCCGAAATCACCGGCCCGCAAACGGTTCCGGAGTCGTTGGGGTCGCCGGGCTTGATCGAGCCCATGGTGCCCGCCGCGATCGCGACGGCCTCGTCGTAGCGGGCTCGCGGCACCACCAGCCGCGTCGTGATGGCGCACCCCTGCCCGGCGTGCATGGCCGCGGTGAACGCCGACATCGAGCACGCCCCGCCCAGGTCGGCATCCTCGAGAACGACGAACGCCGACTTGCCGCCGAGCTCCAGGAAAACCCGCTTGATGGTGGCGGCGGCGTCGCTCATGACGCTGCGGCCCGTCGCGGTCGACCCGGTAAATGAAACCATATCCACCCGAGGGTCTTTCGAGAGCAGTGCGCCGACCCGGTGGTCGTCGGACGTGATGATGTTGACGACGCCGGGCGGGAAGTCGGTGTGTTCGGCGATGATCTCACCGAGCACCGCGGCACACCAGGGCGTGTCCGGTGCGGGCTTGAGCACCACGGTGTTGCCGGCGGCCAGCGCGGGCCCCAGTTTGGCGAGGTTGATCTGGTGCGGGAAGTTCCACGGCGTGATGGCGCCGACGACGCCGACGGCTTCGCGCGCGATCGTGCGCCGGGTCGGGATGCCCATCGGCGACGCCTGGCCGAGGTCTTGGTTCCACTCGTAGGACTCGGCGGTGTCGGCGGCGAAGCTCAGGTCACCGACCGGTCCCTCCAGTTGCGCGGCCGAAGTGAGCATCCGCGGGGCGCCGACCTCGGCGATGGTGATGTCGCGCAACTCTTCGATGTGGTCGCGCATCGCGTCGCGCAGCTGCCGGATGCAGCGCACCCGCAATTCGGTGTTGCGGGACCAGTCGGTCTCGTCGAAGGCGCGCCGCGCGGCGTCGATCGCGCGGTCCAGGTCGCCGGCGTCCGCGTTTGCGGCGACGCCCAGCACTTCCTCGGTCGCCGGGTTCACCGTGGGGAAGTTGCCGGCGCTGCCGGCCGACAGCTTGCCGTCGATGAACAGTTCACTCACGCCGTCGGCCAATAAGGCCATGTCCCGCTCCCGTCTGTGTGCGGCCAACCCGGCACGCCAATCTAGTGGACAGCTGTCCGATATTGTCCGATCGAACCATAGCCGCCAGGCCGTCGGCGGTGCAAGAGCCGATCTCGGGCATCCCTCGCCGAGAGGGTTGAAATGGGTATTACGCTGCGTATTTCGGCTGCGGGGTTGCCTCGCGCCGATCCGATCCTCTAGCTTGGACATGTGTCCAGCGATGCACTGGTGACGATCACCTCCGGCGGCGACCGCCAGGCCGGTCAGCCGGCGCGCAACCGTCGCCAGGAGGAGACGTTCCGCAAGGTGCTCGCGGCGGGCATCGAAACTCTGCGGGAGAAGTCCTACGCCGACCTGACGGTGCGGGCGGTCGCGGCGCGGGCCAAGGTCGCACCGGCGACCGCGTACACCTACTTCTCGTCGAAGAACCACCTGATCGCCGAGGTCTATCTGGACCTGGTGCGCCAGGTTCCGTTCTTCACCGACGTCAACGACCCGATGCCGGTCCGGGTGGACAAGGTGTTGCGGCACCTGGCGCTGGTGGTCGCCGACGAGCCGGAGGTCGGCGCCGCATGCACGACGGCCTTACTCGGCGGCGGGACCGATCCCGCGGTGGGTGCGGTGCGCGACCGCATCGGCGCCGAGATCCACCGCCGCATCGCGACCGCCATCGGCCCCGGGGCCGACCCTAACACCGTGACCGCGCTCGAAATGATGTTCTTCGGCGCACTGGTCCAGGCGGCCAGTGGCCAGTTCACCTATCACCAGATCGCCGACCAATTGGCCTATGTGGTGAATCTGATCTTGCCCGGCCCCGGCGAGACAAACCAGGAGACACGAACCTAAATGACCGTCCATGTGGGCGACCACGAGCTGGTCCTCGACCCCTACGACTACGACTTCCACGAAGATCCGTACCCGTACTACCAGCGGCTGCGCGACGAGGCCCCGCTGTATCGCAACGACGAGCTGAAGTTCTGGGCGTTGTCGCGCCACCAGGACGTGCTGCAGGGATTCCGCAACAGCACAACGCTTTCCAACAAGTTCGGCGTCTCGCTGGACCCCGCCTCGCGCGGCCCGCACGCCAGCAAGACGATGAGCTTCCTCGCGATGGACGATCCCGCCCACCTGCGGCTGCGCACCCTGGTCTCAAAGGGCTTCACGCCCAGGCGGATTCGCGAACTCGAGCCGCGGGTCACCGAGATCGCGACGCAGCATCTCGACACCATGATGGAAAAGGCGCAAGGCGGCACCGTCGACTACGTCGACGAGTTCGCCGGCAAGCTGCCGATGGACGTCATCTCCGAGCTGATGGGTGTCCCCGAGCCGGATCGGGATCAGGTACGGGCCTGGGCCGACGGGGTGATGCACCGCGAGGAGGGCGTCACCGACGTGCCGCCGGAGGCCGTCGAAGCCTCCCTCAACCTGATCGTCTACTACCAGCAGATGGTGGCCGAGCGGCGCGAGCAGCTGACCGACGACCTGACCTCCGCGCTGCTGGAGGCCGAGATCGACGGCGACCGGCTCACCGACGACGAGGTCCTCGGCTTCATGTTCCTGATGGTGATCGCCGGCAACGAGACCACCACCAAACTGCTTGCCAATGCCGCGTTTTGGGGTCACAAGAACCCGGATCAACTGACGCCGGTCTACGAGGACCTGACGCGGGTGCCGCTGTGGGTGGAGGAGACCCTGCGCTACGACACCTCCAGCCAGATCCTGGCTCGTACCGTGTCCGGGGAGCTCACCCTGTATGACACCACCATTCCCGAGGGCGACGTCCTGCTGCTGTTGCCCGGGTCCGGGCACCGCGACGAGCGGGTCTTCGACAACCCTGACGACTACCTCATCGGGCGCGAAATCGGGCCCAAACTATTGAGTTTCGGTAGCGGCGCACACTTTTGCCTGGGCGCGCATCTAGCGCGGATGGAAGCCCGGGTTGCGCTCACCGAGTTGTTCAAGCGAATCCGCGGCTACGAGGTGGACGAGGCCAACGCCGTCCGCGTCCACTCGAGCAATGTCCGCGGATTCGCTCACCTACCAATGAGCGTGGAGGTCCGCTGAATGCCCCGCTTTGAACCCTTGCCCGAACGCCGGCCCGCGATCGTGGCCGGCGCTTCCTCCGGCATCGGAGAGGCCACCGCCATCGAGCTCGCGGCGCACGGCTTCCCGGTCGCGCTGGGCGCCCGCCGGGTGGAGAAGCTCGAGGACATCGTCGGAAAGATCAACGCCGACGGTGGCGAGGCGGTGGGATTCCATCTGGACGTCACCGACCCGAACTCGGTGAAATCTTTTGTGGCACAGTCGACCGACGCGCTCGGCGACATCGAGGTGCTGGTGGCCGGAGCGGGTGACACCTACTTCGGCAAGCTCGCCGAGATCACTACCGACGAATTCGAGTCGCAGCTGCAGATCCACCTGGTCGGCGCCAACCGGTTGGCCACCGCGGTGTTGCCCGGCATGCTCGAGCGACAGCGCGGCGACCTGATCTTCGTCGGATCCGACGTCGCCCTGCGTCAGCGCCCGCACATGGGTGCCTACGGCGCGGCCAAGGCCGCGCTGGTCGCGATGGTCACCAACTTCCAGATGGAACTCGAGGGCACCGGCGTGCGGGCCTCGATCGTGCACCCCGGCCCCACGAAGACGTCGATGGGCTGGAGCCTGCCGGCCGAGAAGATCGGGCCGGCGCTGGAGGACTGGGCCAAGTGGGGCCAGGCCCGCCACGACTACTTCCTGCGCGCGGCGGACTTGGGACGCGCCATCACGTTCGTCGCCGAGACGCCGCGCGGTGGCTTCATCGCCAACATGGAGCTTCAGCCCGAAGCACCGCTGGCCGACAACAAAGACCGCCAGAAACTCGCGCTCGGCGAAGAGGGGATGCCGTCATGACCACAACAGCTACGGTGCCCCGGGTTTCCGGCGGCGAGGAAGAGCACGGCCACCTCGAGGAATTCCGCACCGACCCAATCGGTTTGATGAAGCGCGTCCGCGAGGAATGCGGGGACGTCGGCTGGTTCCAACTGGTCGACAAGCACGTCATCCTGCTGTCCGGTGCCGGCGCCAACGAGTTCTTCTTCCGCTCCGCCGACGAGGACCTCGACCAGGCCGAGGCGTATCCGTTCATGACGCCGATCTTCGGCAAGGGCGTCGTGTTCGACGCCAGCCCGGAGCGGCGCAAGGAGATGCTGCACAACTCGGCGCTGCGCGGCGAGCAGATGAAGGGGCACGCGGCCACCATCGAGGGCGAAGTCAAGAAGATGATCGCCGACTGGGGCGACGAGGGCGAGATCGAGCTGCTCGACTTCTTCGCCGAGCTGACCATCTACACCTCGACCGCGTGTCTGATCGGGCTGAAGTTTCGTGAGCAGCTCGACCACCGGTTCGCCGAGTACTACCACGAGCTGGAACGCGGCACCGACCCGCTGTGCTACGTCGACCCCTACCTGCCGATCGACAGCTTCCGGCGCCGCGACGAGGCGCGCGTGAAACTGGTTGCGCTGGTGCAAGAAATCATGGATCAGCGGCTGGCCAACCCGCCGAAGGACAAGGCCGACCGCGACATGCTCGACGTGCTGGTCTCGATCAAGGACGAGGACGGCCGGCCCCGGTTCTCCGCCGACGAGGTCACCGGGATGTTCATCTCGCTGATGTTCGCCGGGCACCACACCAGTTCGGGGACCTCGGCCTGGACGTTGATCGAGTTGATCCGCCATCCCGAGGTGTACGCCGAGGTGCTGGCCGAGCTCGAGGAGCTCTACGCCGACGGCCAGGAGGTGAGTTTCCATGCGCTGCGCTCGATTCCAAAGCTGGACAACGTGGTCAAGGAAACCTTGCGCCTGCACCCGCCGCTGATCATCCTGATGCGCGTCGCCAAGGGCGAGTTCGAGGTCGAGGGCTTTCCCATTCACACCGGTGATTACGTCGCGGCCTCCCCGGCGATCTCCAACCGGATCCCCGAGGACTTTCCCGACCCGGACGCGTTCAAGCCCGACCGCTACAACAAGCCCGAGCAGGCCGACATCGTCAACCGGTGGACCTGGATTCCCTTCGGCGCGGGCCGGCACCGCTGCGTCGGCGCCGCGTTCGCCCAGATGCAGATCAAGGCGATCTTCTCGGTCCTGTTGCGCGAGTATGAATTTGAGATGGCTCAGCCGGCAGACAGCTATCACAACGATCACTCCAAGATGGTGGTGCAGCTCGCGCGCCCGGCCAAGGTGCGCTACCGCAAGCGCAGCGCGTAAGGGAGTAAGTCCAATGGGCGGATTCAGGATCGAAGCGGATCTGGATTTGTGTCAGGGCCACGCCATGTGCGAACTGGAGGCGCCGGACTACTTCCGGGTGCCCAAGCGGGGCAAGGTCGAGATCGTCGACCCCGAACCGCCCGAGGACGCCCGCGACGAGGTCGAGCGCGCGGTCGATATGTGTCCCACGCAAGCACTGTTCATCAAAGAGAAAGAAGACTGAGGACCCATGACTTCCAAGACGTCACACTCACGCGAAGACCTCGAGGCATGGGTCGACCGCTGGCTGCAGGCCAACAAGGACTGCGAAAAGGCCGGTGACTGGCGGCCGTTGGCCGACTTCTACACCCAAGACGCCACCTACGGCTGGAACATCGGCCCCAAAGAGGACGTGATGTGCGTCGGGATCGACGAGATCCGCGACATCGCGCTCGGCCTGGAGATGGAGGGGCTGGAGAACTGGGTGTACGAATACCAGAAGGTGCTCATCGACGAGAAGCAGGGCGAGATCGTCGGCTTCTGGAAGCAGATCGTCAACAAGAACGACGGCACCCGGGACGAGATCTACGGCATCGGGGGCAGCTGGTTCCGACTCAACGAGGACCGGCTCATCGAGTGGCAGCGCGACTTCTTCGACTTCGGCCACGTCGCGTACATGTTCGGCAAGCTCATCGAGTCCGGGGATCTGAGCGACGGCATGCAGAAGCGCATCGAGCGCAGCGTCGCCGGGGAAAAGCTGCCCGGCTACTACCCGCTTGGCGAGGCTCCCGTCCCCATCTGGTGAGGGGGAGCCAACCAAGCATTTGATTTGTTGCACGCGCTATGCTGACGCGACAAGGGTGCCTGTGGCACTCGTCACCTAGCTGGCCGGCATGAAGGGGCCGGTCAGCTCTGATCAATTCAAAGGCGAAATGGGGTCAGGACCATCGTGAAGACAAAAGGCGCACTGATCTGGGAGTTCAACCAGCCCTGGTCTATCGAGGAAATCGAGATCGGCGACCCGCAAGCGCATGAGGTCAAGATCCAGATGGAAGCGGCGGGCATGTGCCACTCCGACCATCACCTGGTCACCGGGGGCATCCCGATGGCCGGTTTCCCGGTGCTCGGCGGCCACGAGGGCGCGGGCATCGTCACCGAGGTCGGTCCCGGCGTGGACGACATCGCCCCGGGTGACCACGTCGTGCTGTCGTTCATCCCGTCGTGTGGGCAGTGTCCGACCTGTCAGGCCGGCATGCGCAACCTCTGCGACCTGGGCGCCGGCCTGCTGGGCGGCGCCGCGGTGTCCGACGGCACCTTCCGCATCCAGGCCCGCGGCCAGAACGTCTACCCCATGACGCTGCTGGGAACGTTCTCCCCCTACATGGTCGTGCACCGCAGCTCGGTGGTGAAGATCGACCCGTCAGTCCCGTTCGAGGTCGCCGCGCTGGTCGGCTGCGGCGTCACCACCGGTTACGGCTCGTCGGTCCGCACCGCTGACATCCGCCCGGGCCAGGACGTCGCCATCGTCGGCGTCGGCGGGGTGGGCATGGCGGCGCTGCAGGGAGCCGTCAACGCCGGCGCCCGCTACATCTTCGCGATCGACCCGGTCGAGTGGAAGCGCGACCAGGCGCTGAAGTTCGGCGCCACCCACGTCTACCCCGACATCTTCGCGGCGATGGCGGGCATGGCCGAGGTCACCTACGGCCTGATGGCCCACAAGGTCGTGGTCACCGTGGGCGAGCTGCAGGGCGCCGACGTCGACAACTACCTGAACATCACCCAGAAGGGCGGCACCTGCGTGCTGACCGCCATCGGCAGCCTGCTGGACACCAACGTCAACCTGAACCTGGCGATGCTGACCCTGATGCAGAAGAACCTGCAGGGCACCATCTTCGGTGGCGGCAATCCGCAGTACGACATCCCGCAGCTGCTGTCGATGTACAAGGCCGGCAAGCTGAACCTGGACGACATGATCACCCGCCAGTACAAGCTGGAGCAGATCAACGACGGCTACCAGGACATGCTGGACGGCAAGAACATTCGCGGCGTCATCCGGTTCACCGACGCCGACCGGTAACCACTTGTCAGCCGCGTCCGCTCAGTGACCGGCTTCGGCCACCTCATGGCGCCGGGACGCATCGGCGCCATGAGCGTGCGCAACCGCCTGGTCATGTCTCCGATGGAGACGATGTACGGCACCCCGGACGGGCTGCCGTCGCAGCGCACCCGCGACTACTTCGCGGCCCGCGCCCGCGGCGGTGTCGGGCTGATCACGTTGGGCGCCACCGCGGTTGACCATCACCACCCCGAGACTCCCGGCGGCTTGCATCTGTCCACCGTTGATGCCGTCGCCGCGCATCGGGCGCTGGTGGAGGCGGTGCACGAGCACGGCGCCAAGATCCAGCCCCAGATCGTGCACGCCGGGCCCGACGGCTTGGGACCGGAGATCTTCGGTGTCGAGTCGCTGGGCCCGTCGGTGATCCCGTCCTACCTCACCGGGCGCCCGTCGGCCGAGATCAGCGCGCGGCAACTGACCCAGGTGTTCGATCTGTTCAAGGCCGCGGCCCGGCGCGCCGTCGAGGCCGGCTACGACGGCATCGAGCTGCACGCCGCGCACGGCTACATGCTGCTGGGCTCCTTCCTTGCGCCGCAACGCAATCGGCGCACCGACGAGTACCGCGGTGACTCGGCGCGCGGCCGGGCGCGGGTGGTGCTCGAGGCGCTGGCCGCGATCCGCTCCGAGATCGGCGACGCCCTGCCGATCACGCTGCGCATCTCCGGGTACGAACGCGTCGCCGGCGGCCGGGCCATCTACGAAACCGCCCGGCTGGCACCCGAACTCGTCGCCGCCGGGGTTGACGCGTTCCACGTCAGCGGCGGGGTGATCGATCGGCTGGTCACCGGCATGGTCAACGGCGCCGACGACGGCGACGAGCTCAACGTCGGTGCCGCGGCCGCGGTCAAGCAGGTGGTCGACGTGCCGGTGATCGCCGTCGGCCGCATCCACGACCCCGTGCGCGCCGAACGGATCCTGGCCGACGGCCGTGCCGATTTCATCGCCATGGGACGCCCGCTGCTGGCCGACCCCGACCTGCCCCGCAAGATCTCGTCCGGCCAGGCGCACCGGGTCCGCAGGTGCATCTCGTGCGAAAACTGCATCGACGCAATGGAACAGCGCTTCTCGGTCGATTGCGCGGTCAATCCGCGCACCGGCAAGGAACGGCAATTGGCGGCGGCCCGCGCCGACCGCGCGAAACGGGTGGTGGTGATCGGCGGTGGCCCGGCGGGGCTGGAGGCCGCGCGCGTCGCCGCCGAACGCGGCCACCGCGTCACGCTGTTCGAGCGCAGTGCGCAGCTGGGCGGCGCGCTGCGCTGGGCCTCGGTGCTGCACCCGGAAAACCAGCCGTTCCTGCGGTACCTGTGCGACGAGCTCAGGGCGAGCCGGGCCAAAATTCATCCAGGCCATAGTGTTTCGGCCGGCGACGTCGTCGCGTCCGCACCGGATGCGGTGATCGTGGCCACCGGTGGCCGTGTCGTCGTGCCGCCGATCCCCGGCGCCGATCGCGCGCACGTGCACACCGGGCCCGGGCTGCGCGAATTGCTAGGTGGCCGTGCCCAATCCGGCGCGCCGGCCTGGCAGCGCCTCGGCGCCGCTGTGTTGTCCGGCCGGCGGCAGCGGCTGCTGCGGCCGGCCGCGATCCGACTGGCCAGCCGGGCCTGGATGCCGCTCGGGCGGCGCGTGGTCATCGTCGGCGGTGACCTGGTCGCCCTGGAATTGGCGGAATTCCTTGCCGGCCGGGGCCGGTTGGTGGCCATCCTGGAGGCCGGCAAGGACATCGCGCCCGAGGTGGGCAATAAACGCAAGACCGAACACATGGATCGTCTCGACCGGCTGGGCGTCACCGTGCACGTGCGCGCCGTTACCGAACGCATCACCGCCGATGCGGTGGAGTTCACCCCCGACGGGGGAACCATCCGGCGCCTGGCCGCCGACAGCGTCGTGCTGGCCGGCACGGTCGAGCCGGACACCGCGCTGTTCGACGCCCTGGTCGACGCCCTGCCCGACGCCGAGGTGCACGCCGCCGGTGACTGCACCGGGCTGGGCCTGATCCGCAAAGCCACCGAGGAAGGCGCGCGTGCCGCGTGCGCAATCTAGTGACAGGAGAACAGAAATGACCGAAACCGAGCAATCCCAGGCGTCGCCGGCCCTGACCGCGTCGCAGTCGTCGTGGCGGTGCGTGCAGGCGCACGACCGCGAGGGGTGGCTGGCGCTGATGTCCGACGACGTCGTCATCGAGGACCCGATCGGCAAGTCCGTCACCAATCCCGACGGCACCGGGGTGCGCGGCAAGGAGGCCGTCGGCGCGTTCTTCGACAGCAACATCGCCGCCAACCAGCTCTCGATCACCTGCGAGGAGACCTTCCCGTCGAGTTCACCCGACGAGATCGCCCACATCCTGGTGCTCAACAGCAAGTTCGACGGCGGCTTCACCAGCTCGGTGCGCGGCGTGTTCACCTACAAGGTCAACGACGCGGGACTGATCACCAACATGCGCGGCTACTGGAACCTGGACATGATGCAGTTCGGCAAACAGGACTGAGTCGTCACTCGAGCCGCGGCGATCGTCCTAGCGGCGCGTGAAGATCAGATGCGTGACGCCGCTGGGGCTGCTCACCGACTCTAGGTCGAATCGCTGTTCGAGGCCTTCCAGCCCGGTCCACAACGACTCGCCGCGCCCCAAGATGATCGGCACCACCGCGATGTGCATGTGGTCGACGAGATCGGCTTCGAGGAATTGGCGGACGCTCGACGGTCCCCCGCCCAGGCGAATGTCGCTGTCCCCGGCGGCTTTTCGGGCTAACTCGAGGGATTGCCTGGGACCGGCGTCGACGAAGTGGAAGGTGGTGCCGCCGTCCATCTCGATCGGGGGTCGTGGGTGGTGCGTGAGCACGAAGACCGGTGTGTGAAAAGGCGGCTCGGAGCCCCACCAGCCTTTCCATTCCTCGCCGCCGTCTTGGCCGGTCCATGGTCCGCGCTGCGGCCCGAACTTGTTGCGTCCCATGATTTCCGCGCCGATGCCCGGCGCCCATTGGCTGGCCAGGGCGTCGTCGATGCCGGTGGCCCCGCCCGACTCGCCGTGCATGGCGCGGAAGGTCCGCGTGGCGAAGAACCACTCGTGTAGCCGTCCGCCGGCGTGCCCGAACGGCGCGTCCATGCTTTGGCCGATACCGGTACCGAAGCCGTCGAGGGAAATCGAAAAGTTGTGCACGCGCACTCGTGACATGGTGAGGTCTCCTGAATCCATCCGCGTTGTGGGGCGTCGCAGGATTGACCCGAGACGGCGGCCGAACTCATCGGTACGTCGCCGAGGTCGCTTTGCGGCGCGTGGCGCGCGGGCGACCACAGCCGCTGGCGCAATGTCGGCGCACCTATGCTGGGCCCATGGCGTCGATCTTCACCAAGATCATCAATCGTGAACTTCCCGGCCGCTTCGTCTACGAGGACGACGACGTCGTCGCATTCCTCACGATCGAGCCCATGACGCAGGGCCATACGCTCGTGGTGCCGCGCGCCGAGCTCGACAATTGGCAGGACGTCGACGGACCGGCCTTCGCACGGGTCATGGCCGTGAGCCAGCTGATCGGTAAGGCGGTGTGCAAGGCGTTCAGGACCGAGCGGTCCGGCCTGATCATCGCCGGGCTCGAGGTGCCGCACCTGCACGTGCACGTCTTTCCCACTCGCAGCCTCAGCGACTTCGGCTTCGCGGGAGTCGACCGTAACCCGTCCGCGGAATCGCTGGACGAGGCCCAGGCCAAGATCAAGGCGGCGCTGGCTCAGTTGACGTGAACGGGCTCGTGCGCCGGCACGTCACTGATGCGCGGCAGCGTCACCCGGAAGCGGCAGCCCTCGCCGGGCGCGGTGGTCACGCTGACCACGCCGCCGTGCGCGCGCACCAAGGAGTCGACGATGGATAGTCCCAGCCCGGTACCGCCGCTGGCGCGGGCGCGCGACGAGTCGGTCCGGTAGAACCGCTCGAACACGCGCGACGCGTCCTCCTGGTTCATGCCGGGACCCTGGTCCAGCACTTCGAGCACGGCGTCCTCGCCGTCGGTGCCGACCCGCACGGTGACGTCGGCGCTTTCCGGGGTGTGCTGCAACGCGTTGGCGATCAGGTTGCTCAACACCTGCCGTATCCGCGCCTCGTCACCGAGCACCTCCGGGGTGCCGGGCCCGTCCAGGACCTCCATGGTGATGGTGCGCTTGGGGTCCATCGCCTGCCCGTCGTGCACGGCATCGCTGGCCAGCGCCAGCAGATCCACCCGGTGGTGTTCGAGCGGTCGTTGCACATCGAGGCGGGCCAGCAGCAGCAGGTCGTCGACCAGCAGGCCCATCCGGGAGGCCTCGCTTTCGATCCGCGACAACAGCATCGCGACGTCGCGCGCGGCGCCCTGGCGATACAGCTCGGCGAAGCCGCGGATGGTCGTCAGCGGGGTGCGCAGTTCGTGGCTGGCGTCGGTGATGAAGCGCCGCATCCGGTCCTCGGAGCCGCGCGCCTTCTCGGCTGAGGACTCCGAGGACGCCAGCGCCTGCTGAATCTGCGCCAACATGCCGTTGAGCGCGAGCGAGAGCCGGCCCACCTCGGTGCGCGGATCACGTTCTGGCACACGGCGATCCAGTTGGCCCGAGGCGATCGCCGCGGCAGTCTGCTCGACCTCGGCCAGCGGCCGCAGGCTGCGCTGCACCACCGCGAAGCTGGCGATCCCGACCACGACCAGCACCGCCACCCCGATGCCCATCTGCAGCCAGACCAGCGAGCTGACCGTGTGCTGGACGTCGGACAGGTCGATCGCGACGGTCGTCAGCCCGTGCGGGCCGTGCACCGAGACGGCCCGCCATTGGATGTCCGAGCCGTTCACCGACGGCAACGTCGTCGGATTGGGGCCGACGTCGTTGTTGGGCGGTAAGGCCGGTTCGGCGTTGCGGTCGTTGATCGCGGTGAACGGGGTCCCGTCCATGCTGACGCCGCGGACGTAGAACTTCGACGGCGGCCGGCCCGGGTCGGGACCTTCGTACGGCGGCGGCGACTGCCGCCGCGGGTTCTGCGCCCAGCCCCGCGACGCGTCGAGCAGCGTGGAGTCGATGCGGCTGACCAGGCTGTGCCGCAGGATCGACGTCACCGCGATGCCGGACACGGCGAGGCCGCAGGCGACCAGCGCCAGGGTGGCGGCGACGAGCCCTATCCGAAGGGGCAATCCGCGTCGAGGCTTCGTGACCATCTACCTAACTTCTTCTACCGCCGCCGGCCGCGGGCGGGCTCAGCGCGGTTCCCGCAATACGTAACCGACTCCGCGCAGGGTGTGCAGCAGCCGCTTCTCGCCGGTGTCGATCTTGCGACGCAGGTACGACACGTAGGACTCGACGACATTGACGTCACCTCCGAAGTCGTAACGCCACACGTGGTCGAGGATCTTCGGCTTGCTCAACACCGTGCCGGCGTTGATCACAAAGTAACGCAGCAGCGTGAATTCGGTCGGCGACAGCGACACCGGTTGCCCGGCCTTCCACACCTCGTGGGTTTCTTCGTCGAGTTCGATGTCCGCGAAAGACAGTCGAGCGCTGCGCGGTTCGGCCCCGCCCTTGCCGGCGCGGCGAAGGATGACCCGCAACCGGGCGACGACCTCCTCGAGGCTGAACGGCTTCGTCACGTAGTCGTCGCCGCCCAGCGTCAGGCCGGCGATCTTGTCCTGCAGGGAATCCCGGGCGGTGAGAAACAGGGCGGGGGCGTCGATGCCGTCGGCGCGCAGCCGGCGCAGCACGCCGAACCCGTCCATGCCCGGCATCATCACGTCGAGGATGACCGCGTCGGGCCGGGCCTCGCGCGCCCGATCGAGGGCCTGGGCGCCATTGGTTGCGGTGTAGACCTCGAAACCCTGGAATTTCAGACTGACCGAGAGCAGCTCGACGATGTTGGCTTCGTCGTCGACCACGAGGACGCGAGCCTCCGGTTTAGTGTCGTTGGGGGTTGCCGATGTCATCAGATGCTTCTGTCCCTTGCTGAACGTTTGCTATGCGAAGGTTGTGTACTTCCTGAAAGCTCAGTGCCAACCGTCTGATAGTAGTCTGCCAGGAATCATCGCATTGCCTTGGGACGTAACGGGCTTGCCCAGCTTGCGTCGCGAATAGACTCGAGGAATGAACCTCGCCAGAAGCATCGTGTCGGCCGCGACGGCGCCCGCCCGGGTCGGGTTGGCCGCCGCCGATGCGAGCCTGAGCGTCGCGAGCACCGCCGTCGGCGTGGCGAAGCGAGCCCTGGGCGACGGCGGGACCGCCGGCACCAACGCGATGACGTCCATGCTGGGGATCGACGACGCGATCATGCGGGCCAACCGGCTGGCCAGGCTGCTCGACGACGACGCCCCGCTGGGCCGGGCGGTGGCCCCGGACGGCCCGATCGATCGCTTGCTGCGCCCGGGCGGGGTGGTCGACCTGCTGACCTCGGAGGGTGGGTTGCTGGACCGGCTGACCGCCGAGGGCGGCGCCCTGCACCGCACCCTGCAGCCCGGCGGGTTGGCCGATCAGCTGGTCGCCGAGGAGGGGCTGATCGAGCGGCTGCTGGCCGAGGACGGGCTGGCCGACCGGCTGCTGGCCGAGGGCGGGCTGGTCGACAAGCTGACCGCGAAGAACGGACCGCTGGATCAACTCGCCGACGTCGCCGACACCCTGGCGCGGCTCACGCCGGGCATGGAGGCGCTCGAGCCCGCCATCGCCACGCTGCAGGACGCCGTCATCGCGCTCACCATGGTGGTCAACCCGCTGAGCAACATCGCCGACCGGATTCCGCTGCCCGGCCGGCGGCGCCCGTCGTCGCGGGCGGTGCGCTCCGCGCGCGTGATCGACAGCGACCAGTGACCGATTAGGCTGGGCACGGTTTTACCCCGCCTCCTTAGCTCAGTGGTAGAGCACTCGCCTTGTAAGCGAGCGGTCGTCAGTTCAATCCTGACAGGGGGCTCTCACTGAGTCGCTCCGCCAGAGCAGCCAAACCGGAGTCGAACAAAGCGTCCAGGTCGAAGGTCGTTGCGGCGATCAGCCAATAGGCGACCGACCACCACGGGAAAGCTGTGAGAACACTCTATTTTGACTGAGATGCCGCGTATTCCGAGTACACGCGCGATGGCCGTGATATGAAGCGACTAATCGTTGGTTAGCAAATAAAATGCCATTCTCTATCGGCCGCCTAGCCAGCGAGGGGGGTCAAAAAGTCGGCCTGATAAACGTAACCCGGGGGGGTTGTCAGGATGACGGCTGCTGCGACTGCGCCACGAGCCTTGCTGCTGCGGCTCCTTCGCCCGTCGACACGGGTGAACCCGTATCCCGTCTACCGTGAGCTCCGAGAGCATGGACCGCTGCATGTCCCCTCGGCCAACCTCACGGTGTTCGGTTCGTTCCGGGACTGCAACCAGGTGCTACGGCACCCCGCGTCGGCCACCGGGATCATGTTCGCACGGCAAGAGATCGCTGCCGGTGCCCAGCGGCGGCCGTTCGGCGAAACGGGCTTTCTGTCCCTCGCCCCGCCGGATCACGCCCGGTTGCGCCAGCTCGTCGGCAAGGCCTTCGCACCGAAGGTTGTCATGGCGCTCGAACCAGAAATCAGCGGGCTGGTGTCTTCCCTCCTTGACGAGGTTGAGGCCGCGGGCACTTTCGACGTGATCGCCGATCTGGCCTACCCACTACCCGTGGCGGTGATCTGCCGGCTGCTGGGCGTGCCGATCGAGGACGAGCCGGAGTTCAGCCGGGCGGCGGCGCCGCTGGCGCGACTGGTCGACCCGTTCATCACGTTCTCCCGCGACCCGGCCGCGTCCGACGAACGGAAGCGGGCAGGACTGTGGCTGCACGAATACCTGCACAACCTGATCCAGCAACGCCGCCGTGCGCCCGGTGAGGACCTGATATCCGCATTGATCGCTGTTGAGAAGTGCGGTGACCAGCTCACGGAGGAGGAGATCATCGCGGCCTGCGCTCTGATACTCATCGCCGGGCACGAGACCACAGTGAACCTCATCGCCAACGCGATCCTTGCGATGCTGCGTCATCCGGGCCAGTGGGCCGCACTGGGCGCCAACCCGGGGCGGGTGTCAGCGGTGATAGAGGAGACGCTGCGGTACGACCCACCGAACCAGCTGATGGCCCGGATCGCGGGTGAGGACATGACGATCGGCGATGCCCCGGTTTCGAAAGGCGGGATCATGCTGTTGTTGCAGGCCGCCGCCCAACGCGACCCCGACGTCATCGAGAGGCCCGACGAGTTCGACCCTGATCGAGAAACTATTCACCACTTGGCGTTCGGGCACGGTCCGTCCTTCTGCCTCGGCGCGCCGCTGGCCCGGCTCGAAGCGTCGATCGCGTTGACGGCCGTGACATCGCGCTTCCCTTGCGCACGTCTTGCTGGTGAGCCGCTGTACAAGCCGAACGTCACGCTGCGCGGCATGTCGAAGCTCACCATCGCCGTCTGAACTCGCTCCCGGCCAACGCGCGTGTCGGTAACCGCGACGCTTGCGCGTGACCCGGATTACGGCTGACCCGGGATGGCGTCCAGACCGCCTTGAATGTCCTGCAGCTTCCCCTGGATGCCCTGCAGATCCCGTTGGATGTCCTGTAGATCGGACAACGATTTCTGATAGTCCGGCTGCGTCGGGTCCGGTGCGGTGGGTCGCGACTGCGGGCAGTACGCGACGATGGCGCCCGCGGTGACCTTCGCGCTTTGATCCGCGTCCCAGACCGACCTGCGCTGCACGAACCCGGCCGCGTCCGCGAAGTTCGGTTGGTGCGCCAAAAAGTCGCACACCGCGTGCCCTTGGCTCAGCACGTAGTCCTGGCTGGGAACGGGCACCCCCTCGCGCTTCAGCGCGCCGATGAAGGCCGCGTCGACGGCGCCAATCGCCGGGGCGGACGCCTTCGGCGCCACGGGCGGGGCGGGCGCGGCCGCGGGCGGGGTGTCCTCCGGCTGGGCCGCCGAATCGTGGTGGCGCAGCGCGAACATCACCACCACCGCGGCGACGACGGCCACCAGAGACAGCGGTAAGGCCGCGAACAGACCCAGGCGGCGCAGCGCGGCGACCTTCCGTCGCCGCGCTGCGATGGCGCGGACTTCGCTCTCCCGCGACCGGACGGCGCCGGCGACCTCGCTCTCCCAGGCGTCGAACGCGGCGACCTCGGGCGTCCCCGCCCCCTGGGCCAGGATTTCGTCGAGCAGTTGGTCGGCCTCATGCGACGACAGCTGACCGCCCTGCTCGCGGATCTGTTGGCGCCGCAGCGCGATGAGCCGCAATTCCGAATCGATCTTCTCGCGGTCGCGCATATCAACCAGTTTGAGAGCGTCGCGCCGTTGTTACAACTCCCGATAAGCAGATGGCCGCCACCGCATTGATGTCACAGGCCATCATGCGAAAGACTCGGTTGAGCCGGCCAGCCGTAGCCGTGGGATACGAGGCAAGGGATGGACGTGATCACCGTGAGCCGTAACCGCATCGGGCCGCTCGTCGTCGGCGCGATTGCCTTCGCGCTCGTCGGTTGTTCGGCGTCGCATCCGCCGGCGGCCACCGGCCCGGCCACGACGACGCGGGCCGCCTCGTCGCCGGCGCGGATGGTGCCCGCCGACGCGGGGACGACCGGCGGTGCACAGCCTCGCCTGGCGTCGGACCCGGCACAGCTGGCGGACGACCTGGTGGCCGACGAACGCGCGCTGCGTGATCCGGGCACACCGGACGCGGCGCTGACGGCGGCGGCGCGTCGCGAGCAGGCCGCCTACCGCGCAATCGGGCGCCACCCCGAATGGGACGCCACCACACGCGGGCGCATCCCGCCGGAGCTGACCGACGTCTACGACCGCAACGTCGACGCCCGCCGGCAACTCACAGCGCTGACCCCGGTGCGAGAAACCTTGCCCGCGTGGCGCATCGAGCCGCCGGCACCGGCCGACGAACTGATGAACTACTACCACCAGGCGGAAGCCGAATCCGGCGTCGGCTGGAACTACCTGGCCGCGATCAACCTCGTCGAGACCCGCTTCGGCAGCATCGTCGGCGCGAGCACCGCCGGCGCGCAGGGACCCATGCAGTTCCTGCCGTCGACGTTCGCCGGCTACGGCCAGGGCGGCGACATCCACTCACCGCATGACAGCATCCTGGCGGCGGGTCGCTACCTGGCCGCCAACGGCTTCGCCACCGATCGCGACCACGCCATCTACGGGTACAACCATGCCAACCAATACGTGCGCGCGGTCGACGATTACGCGGCGCTGATCGCGGCTGATCCCGCGACGTTCGCCGCGTTCTACCGGTGGGACGTCTACTGCCTGACGACGGCGGGCGACGTGTTACTGCCCATCGGTTACGACGCATCGTCGCCGATCCCGGCCGCCGATTATGTGGCGGCCCATCCGCAGTAGACCGACGCGCTAGACGTACTTGCGGGCAATGTCTCGCAGGTGCGATCCCACATCCTGACCGGTGGCCCGCTCGAGTCGGATCCCCAGCTCGCCGGCGAGATTGACGAAGCCCATCAATAGCATCATGTCGCCGTCGGGCTCGTCGACCACGTTCTCGACCAGGCGGCTCCAGGTGAATTCGTGGCCGCTGTCGGACGACCAAGCCGTCATGACATCGATGGCTCGGCGAACGTTTTCTCTCACGTCCATCCCCGGAGCCTGCCACGCGCGCTCTCCCGCCGCACTGCGGCGAAGGTCCGCAGACACGTCAGCGGGCGCGCCGGATTACGGCAACGCCCGCTGACGGTTCAGGTGATCAGCGCCGGGTCAGTACAGCGGCACCCAGACACCGAAGAACCAGTAACCCCAACCCCCGTACTGCCAGTTGAAGACGGGCACGACGGTAAAGGTGTTGTAGTTGAACGGCCCGAAGTCGCGCCGTCCCGCATCCCAGTCACGAGGCGGACCGTCCCACGGCCGGTTCCAGCCTCCTGGAGGCGGCGGTCCGTTCCAGCCCCCCGGAGGCGGCGGGCCCTCCCAGTGCGGCGGCGGGTGGCCCGGAGCCGGGCCGTCGTTCCAGCCGTAGCCATGTGGGCGCGGCGGCGGGGGCGCCCCGCGACCCACGATGCTGAATTGGACATCCGGACCAGCGGGACCACCGATCTGTGCGTTGGCGGTCACCACATCGTGGCGCGGGACGTAGGGCGGGTGCGGAGGCTGGGTGGGCGGCGGGTTCAGCGCCTCGTACCGCTGCCTGTTGTTCGGCGGCGGGTTCTGGTTCGCCGGCGCGTTGTTCGGGCCGCCCTGCGCCGGCGGGTTCTGGCCGTGCTCGTTGGGCGGGTTGTTCTGCCCCGTCTGGGCCGGATACTGACCGTGCTGGTTGGGCTGCGGGGTGTTCTGTCCACCCTGCGGGGGGTTGTTCTGGCCGCCCTGCGGGGGGTTGTTCTGGCCGCCCTGCGGGGGGTTGTTCTGGCCGCCCTGCGGGGGGTTGTTCTGACCGCCCTGCGGGGGGTTGTTCTGGCCGCCCTGCGGCGGATTGTTCTGACCGCCCTGCGGCGGATTGTTCTGACCGCCCTGCGGCGGATTGTTCTGACCGCCCTGCGCCGGTGGGCTGTTGTGGCCGCCCTGCGGCGGGTTGTCCTGCCCGCCCTGCGCCGGGGCGTTTCCGCCACCACCGCCAGGCTGGCCACCGGGGTGTCCGCCCGGTCCGCCGGGGTTGCCCCCGCCGCCGCCGCCGCCGCCACCGCCGTGGCAGTTCGGGCACGGCGGCGGGTCAAGCGGAGCGGAGTACGCCGACCCGGCGTTCAGCGTCGCCGCGGAAATGCTCAGCCCGGCGGCCAACGCGGCGGCACTGACGACACGTTTCATAGACATAACTGCGTCCCCTCTTGGGAGTTATCGCACCTGCACTACGGGCAGGTGAGGTCCAACTCGAATGGCTTGGTCACCTGCTGCGGTTGCTGCGGGTTGCTCATGTCGGTACCGGTAGCTGTGCCCTTGATCGCCCAGTCCTTGCCCTTGACCGCGGCCCCGGCGCTGCCGGCCTGGTTCGGTGCGGCGTCGGAGAAGCCGAGTGCGACACCGTTGACGGTGCCCAGCCCGACGGAATGCACCAGCGGCGGGTTGCCGTTGCTGACCACGGCGCCCAGCCCGTTGGTCGGGTCACCGATCCCGATCGTGATGTTGTCACCCGCGGCGGTGCAGGTGACCTGCCCGCTGATGTTCTGATTCTGACCGTCGACGGTCAGGACCGGACCCGCCGCTGCCGCCGCAGCGGACGACGAGCCTGACGCCCCGGTATTGGATTTGTTGCTCGAACATCCGGCGCTGGCCGCGACCACCAGGGCCACGCCGGCTGCGCCGACCACGATCCCACGCTTCACTACTACTTCCCTTCGTGTCGCTGGTTCCGCTGCCTCACACGTTGGCCGCGTCAACCCAGGCGGACTACCTGGACCCGTCGGGCCGACGCGTAACGGCCGGTCCACCTGGTACCCCGTACCCCGGACTTGCAAACGCTACGTTACGTTCCGCCGGCCCGGTCGCCGGGCCGTCACGGAAGAACGCGCAGCCCCCACTTGCCCAGCAGCGGATTGATGAGCATGAAGTAGGTCGTGTAGTCATCGCCGTCGGGCGAAGACATCAACAGGCCGACCGCGCTGACGGTGCCGTCCGGGTTCATCACGAAGCCGGGACTACCGCTGTCACCGTCGAGGCTGAACACGCTGGCTTCGACGACGTCACCATTGATGCCTTTCACGGCGCCGCACGTCTCACCGGTCACCGCGCCGATCTTGCAGAACGGCATACCGACTTGAATCTGCTGGCGACTCAACACATCCCGGACCTGATACCGGCCGCCGACGTCGCCCACCGGCATACCGACACTCGGCTCGAGACGGATGATCGCGGCGTCCCTCTTGTCGCCCTCATGCTCGCTGGCGGAGATCCTGCCGAGCGGTGCATCGTTGCCGTAGGTCCACTCGCTGCCGTCGTGCGCGTCGCAGTGGCCGCTGGTCATCAGGTAGTAACTGCCGTCGGAACCCTGTGCCGCGAATCCGGCTGTGCACCTTCCGGATTCGTGATCGACCCCGATGCCCGGAGCCGGCGGCGGCGACGGCAGGGCCGGGGGCGGTGCTGCCACAACGGTTTTCGCCGACGTCGTGGCGGCCACCAGCACGGCACCCAAGAGTCCCAAACCCCGCAACCACGGCATGGTCACGCCGCCCCCCTCCGCTTGTGCCCGGCAGATAATAGCGGCGCCGCTCGCCTGAAATGAGATGGCGACCAATCTATTCCACGCACGGGGTTCACCCGGCATCGACGTGCCGGGCAAGGAACTCCAGCACAGCGTCGGCGAAGACATCGTTGCGGTCACCGGCCACCATGTGACCCGCACCGCGGACGTCGGCGAATTCGACTTGCGGGAAACGCGCGAGGAATTCGTCGGCGCGCTCCTGGCTGACCAGGTCGCTCATCTGGCCGCGGATCAGCAGGATCGGCACCCCGCCGCGCAGGATGGCTTCGACCGCGGTGTGCATCCGATCCGGGTCGGTCACCTCGAAAGGGGGGAAAGCCGCAGTGCCGCTGATGAACTGCGGATCCCAATGCCAGTACCAGCGATCGCCGCGGCGACGCAGGTTGGTGGTCAGGCCTTCCAGGTCGGTGGGTCGCGGCCGGTGCGGGTTGTATTCGGCGATCGCGTCGGCGACTTCGTCGAGCGAGCTGAAGCCCGACTCGACCCGGTCCGCCATGAAGGCGTGTATTCGGTTCGCCCCGGACTGGTCCATGTTCGGCACGATGTCCACCAGTACGACCGCGCTGGCGATGCCCGGCGACAGCTCCCCGGCGAGCAGCATCGACGTGAAACCGCCCAGGGAGGCGCCGACCAGAACCGGTTGCGGGGGCAGCGTGCGCAGCACCTCTTGGACGTCGGCGGCGAAACTGACGACGCGATAGTCGCCGTCATCGGACCAATCCGATTCGCCGTGGCCGCGCAGGTCGACGGTGACGGCCTGCCACCCACGGGCAGCGACAGCGGCGGCCGCCTTACCCCACGACCGCCGGGTCTGCCCGCCGCCGTGCAGGAACACCACGGCGCGCGCGTGCGGATCCCCGAGGCGGTCAGCGACGATCTGCACCCCGCCGGGGCCCTGGATCGTGAACGGTTCGGCTGCCGTGGGCATCAGGTGATACTAAGGCGCGCCCACCAAAAGCTCGCGTTGGCTTAACGTCAACGGCATGCGGCGGCGTCAACGCGAAGGTCGTCGGGCATCGCCGGTGCCGCGCGGAATCGGACCGCAGCGAAGGAGAACGCATGCATCTCGACGAGTACATGTCGCACGATGCGACCGCCCTGGCCGAGCTGGTCGCGAGCGGGCAGGTCGCCCCCGCCGAGCTTCTCGCGTTGGCGCGGCAACGAGCGGACGCGGTGAATCCGCGGCTCAACGCCATCGTCTGCCGCCTCGACGACGTCGCCGACCGGCAAGCCGCCGACCCCTCGCTGAGCGGGCCGTTCGCCGGCGTGCCGTTCCTGATCAAGGACCTCGGCCAGGAATACCGCGGCTTTGCGACCTCGTGCGGGTCCCGCTCGCTGGCCCATGACGTGGCCGACCGGCACGCCCTGGTCACCCAGCGGTTCCTCGACGCGGGGCTGGTGATCTTCGGCAAGACCAACACCCCGGAATTCGGGGCCAAGGGCGTGACCGAACCCGACTACTGGGGCCCCGCGCGCAACCCCTGGGACACCGGGCATACCCCCGGCGGCTCCTCGGGCGGATCCGGGGCGGCCGTGGCGGCGGGCATCGTGCCGGCGGCGGGCGCCAACGATGGCGGCGGGTCGATCCGCATTCCCGCCGCCTGCAACGGCCTGGTGGGCCTCAAACCCAGCCGGGGCCTGGCGCCCTACGGCCCGCAGACGGGTGAACTGATGTTGGGCATGGCGACCCAGGGCGTGGTGTCGCGCACCGTGCGCGACAGCGCGGCGCTGCTCGACGCGATCGTCGGGCCCGACCCGGGCGCGGCGTACCGAGCGGCGTTGCCCGACAAACCCTTTGGTGAACACATCAAACAGCGACCGGACACCCTGAAGATCGGCTACTCGGCGCGGTCGGCCATCAACGCCCGGCCCCACCGCGAAGCCGTCGCCGCTCTCGAAAAGACCGTGGCGCTCCTCGACGAGTTGGGCCATCAGGTCGAGGAGGTCGCACCCCCCTACGACGATGCCGCCCTGGGGCGCGACTTCCTGACCATCTGGTTCGCCCAGCTGTATCAGCAGGTCGCCGACATCAAGCGGCGAACCGGCGCGCGCGACAACGACTTTGAGGCCGACACCTTGGCCATCGCCGAACTCGGGCGGTCCGGCGGCGTGCTGCCGGTGATGTCCGCGCTGGAGAACCGGAACGATTACATCCAGTCCCTGACCGCGTTCCACGCCAGCTACGACTTCTTTTTGACACCCACCCTGGCCACCCCACCGCTGGCCGTCGGCGCCACGACGACCGCGCCCGTGCTGCAGCGGGTGGCTCGGCTGGTGAGCAAGGTGCGCGCCGGAAAGCTGATGGGGCTCAGCGGAATTCTCGATGACCTCATCCAGGAGAGCCTCGGCTGGGTGCCCTACACACAACTCGCCAACCTCACCGGCCGCCCGGCGATCAGCGTGCCCCTGCACTGGACCGACGCCGGACTTCCGCTGGGTGTGCAGTTCGTCGGGACGATCGGGTCAGACGGCGATCTGCTGCGCCTGGCCGCGCAACTGGAAGAGGCGCGGCCCTGGGCCCACCGGCATCCGGCACCGAGTTAGCGGTTACGCGGCGGGACCGCCGTCTTCGGGACGCCGCCGGCCCCGCCACAGCCCGGCGAAGCGCCGGGCGATGTCGCCGAGGCGACCGCCCGCGTGCTGCGAGGCCTTGATGCGGCCCAGGGCTTCTCGCCCCTCGTTCGCGTAATCCTTGACGGATTCGTCGCCTTCCTCGGCGCGCATATCTGTCTCCAATCCTGTTGTTATTCCGGCGCCTGACGCTCGGGTGGTTCCGATGGCGTCAAGCGCTCGGGCGGTTCGGCCGGCGTGAGCCGCTCGGGCGTTTCCGTCGGCGTGAGCCGCTCCGGGGTCTCGCCGGGGGTCCCCGGCTGCGCGGGCTCCGAATTCTGCGGCCGCTCCGCCGAGAGCCTGAGGCGGGTGTCGATCATGCTCAGTCCTTTGCTCGGCTCATGGGCGCGTACCCGCGGTACCCGGGCACCCAAACGCCCGCGGCGATACCGGATCGACGCGGCGGCGTGCTAGGCGCGGGCCGAGTCCTTATGCGCCTTGATCGGCGCGGTGCTGGGCCACCTCGAGCAGGTTGCCGCCCAGGCTGCCGCGCGCGGTCCGAACCGTCACCAGCAGCCAGGTGAACAGCAGGCCCGCGTAGGCGACGGCCGCGGCCACCCTGCCGTAAAGGGTCAGGCGGCTCCAGATCATCGCGATGATGTTCAGCGAGGCCACCAGCGACAAGCCGAACATCGCGTAGCAGCCATACAGCATGGTCGTGCGCTCGCTGCCCGCCGCCATATGCGGGAGCAGCAGCGCGCCCGCGATCACCCATGCCGAGGACCTCGACCGGGGTGTGCGCCGGGGATGCGTTGTGCGGGTTCGCCATGGCCACAGCTGAAGAACCCGACTGCGGCGGGTGAGCGGCCCGCCGGATCAGCCGCATACACTCTAGCCGTGGTCAATCCGGCGCAACCGAGGTCGGCGGTCACGAGGGTCCCGCTGATCGTCGGCGTTGCCGTCGTCGCGCTGCTCGCCGTCCTGGCGGTGCCCATCAAGCAACGATGCGGGGCGCCGGGCTATTCGTGCGCGTCGACGCTGGATACCGACGGCAACATTCACTACTACTACGAGGTGGAACCGGCGGGCGTCTACCTCGCCGAGATCGTCACCGGCGCCAACATCACGCTCTTCTACTCCTCGGGCGAGGACCTGGTCAGAGCCCGCTAGCACGCGTTTGCTGGGCGGTCCGCTGCGAGAGCGGGCCACGGGGCCGTTTCCGCCCGGTAACAACTTCGGCTCGATCCGGGCGGCGGCGTGGCCGGCGCGAGACCGTTCGGTGACCCCGCCACCCGCAACCGGGCAAAACCTGCTGGTAGAGCGAGGATCACGGAAGCTGGTCGCGCCCGGCCGGCCCGACGGGCACGCTCGGCCCGACCGTGTGACGGGTGCTCTCGATTGGGGGCTTCATAGCAAGCTAACGCATACTTGTCACCATGCTTGAAGCGACATCGCCGCAAAGCACCGTTGCGGTGCCCGGTGATGTGCTGGGCGTGGGCAGAGGTTTGTGATGGCCCGCTCGGGCGGCGCCCATCGCCGTCATCGAGCCGTCCGTCAACCCTCCCGTCTCCGTAAAGGGCTGACGCGCGCCCTGGGCGCGCTGGTGTCCGTGGCGGCCGTCGGGCTGACCGGGGCCGGGTACTACGTGGCGCACGGCGCGCTGGGCGGCATCACGGTCTCGAACGCCCTGCAGCCCGACGATCCGCGGTCCAGCGGCGACGACATGAACATCCTGCTGATCGGGCTCGATTCGCGCAAGGACCAGGACGGCAACGACCTGCCCTACTCGATCCTGAAGCATCTGCACGCCGGCGATTCCGACGACGGCGGCTACAACACCAACACCATGATCCTGGTGCACGTCAGCGCCGACAACAGAGTCGTCGCCTTCTCGATCCCGCGCGACGACTGGGTGCCCTTCACCGGGGTGCCGGGATACAACCACATCAAGATCAAAGAGGCCTACGGGCTGACCAAGCAGTACGTCGCCCAAAAGCTGGCCAACCAGGGCAACAGCACCCAGAAGGAACTCGAGACCAAGGGCCGCGAAGCCGGCCGGGCGGCGACGCTGCGCGCGGTGCGAAACCTGACCGGTGTGCCCATCGACTACTTCGCCGAGGTCAATCTGGCCGGGTTCTACGACCTGGCGCAGACCCTCGGCGGCGTCGACGTGTGCCTGAACCACCCCGTCTACGACTCGTATTCCGGCGCCGACTTCCCCGCCGGGCGGCAGCGGCTGGACGCGTCCGAGGCGCTGTCGTTCGTCCGGCAGCGTCACGGCCTGGAAAACGGCGACCTGGACCGCACCCACCGGCAGCAGGCGTTCATCTCGTCGGTCATGCAGGAGCTGCAGGCCGCGGGCACGTTCACCAACATCGACAAGCTCAAGAACCTGATGGCGGTGGCGCGCAAGGACGTGGTGCTCTCGGCGGGGTGGAGCGAAGACATGATCCAGCGCCTGGGCGGGCTGGCCGGTGGCAACGTCGAGTTCCGGACGCTGCCGGTGGTGCGTTACGACAACATCGACGGCCAGGACGTCAACATCGTCGACCCGGCGGCGATCAAGGCGGAGG
>NZ_LZMG01000033.1:0-5643 GCF_001673615.1 Mycobacterium sp. 1245499.0 | reverse complement strand
GATCGCCACGTTGGAACACGAGTTGCAAGGGCTCGACAACATCATCGACGCCGCGGAGCACGATCTGCAGCATGGCCACCCCGACGCGAAGACCGAGGCCTTTCTGAAGAAATTGATCGATGATGCGAAAGCCGATGCCGCCGATGATGTCCGGGACGCCCTTCACGATCTGCAGGCGGTCCGCGACGGCTACTCGGCCACGTTGCAGAACTGTCTGGGCAATCTGCGCACCGACGGCTACGACCCGAACATCCTGCAGCCGGTCGACGCCGACAACCAGATCCCCCCGCCGAGCACCAATCCCGATGATGTGAATCGCTGGTGGACGTCACTGACCCCCCAGCAGCGCCAGCAATTCATGGCCGAGCATCCCGACCAAATCGGCAACCTCAACGGCGTCCCCATTCTGGCCCGCAATGACGCCAACCTCACGGTGATGAACCAAGACCTCGACCGGGTACGTGGCATCGCGAGCCGCAACGGTGTCTCGGTGGACGACGTGCTTCGCGACCCCGCGAAATTCGGTCTGTCGGCCACGGACGTCACTCGCTACCAGAATGCCAACGAGACCAAGCTGGGCCTCGACCATGACGCCGGAGACCCGCTGCACCCGAACCCGGTCTACCTATTCGCTTATGACCCAATGGCATTCGGCGGCAAGGGCCGTGCCGCGATTGCGATCGGCAACCCGGACACCGCGAAGAACACCGCAGTGATCGTGCCGGGCACCAGCAGCAGCGTCAAAGGGGGCTGGTTACACGACGGCCACAACGACGCGATCAATCTGTTCGAACAGGCCAACGCCGCCGACCCCCATAACCCGACGGCGGTCATCGCGTGGATGGGCTACGACGCCCCCAACGGATTCGACGACGTGGTGCGCATCTCCACCCCAGAGCTGGCCCGCACAGGCAGTGCGGCGCTGGCGCAGGACGTCAACGGTCTTTGGTCGACACACCTCGGGGCAGGACAGCATGTCACCGTGCTGGGCCACTCCTATGGTTCGACCACGGTCGCGGACGCTTTTGCCATGCACAACATGCACGCCAATGACGCTGTGCTGCTGGGCTGTCCGGGAACCGACCGTGCCACCAGCGCCGCTAGTTTTCACCTGGACGGCGGACACGTGTTTGTGGGAGACGCCTCCACCGATCCGGTCGGCATGCTCGGTCATCTCGATGGCGCGAGCAAGCAAATATTCGGCCCCAACTTCTTCGGAAACAACCCCAGCCTCGGCGGAGACCCTGCCGTCGACGGGTTTGGATCGGTCCGATTCCGCGCCGAAGTGCCCGGCTCCGATGGCATCAACCCCCACGACCACTCCTACTACTACCATCGCGGCAGCGAAGCTCTATACGGCATGGCCGATATCGTCTCCGGCCACGGTGACCAGCTCCAAGCCGACGGCATGACCGCCGACCACCGGCATTCGCTGGGCGGCGTGCAAGTCAGGATTCCGGGGCTACCACCGGTCACCATCGGCCCACACACGCCGGCCGTCGTTGACCCGGAGTGGGACCGGTCGCCAGGATCTGTCACCGACAATCATGTCTTCGATGCCCAACACCACCATTAAGGAACAACGCGTGCCGTTGCGCCAAGCACTGCTTATGTCGGTCGTGGTCGTCGCCATGTTGTTAGGAGGATGCGCGCCAGTGCAACACAAACCACACGCCGCCGGATCGACTAATCCGTATGAAGACACGGCCCACCCGATGAGCGACGATCAGACCAAGGCCCAGGTGATCGAGCCCGCCAAACAAATCGTCGTCGCCGCCAACCTGGAGGGAGTCAGCGGGGCGTTCTCCTTCGCCTCCTGCAACGACCAGGGAGACCCGCCGTTTCAGGGCACCGTCACGCTCAGCTTCCTGATCCATGGCGACCCCGATGCATATTTCCAGCAAGTACGAGCAGCGATGATCGCGCACGGCTGGAACGACGGAGCACCAGCCGGCCAGCACTACCACGGCGCAACGCTCAATAAAGACGGCGTAGCCGCCAGCATCAGCTACATGCCGTCCGACCACGCTTACGGGCAGATCATCCTCGACGGCCAATGCCGAAACATGGGCAACCACAAGGGCGAAGGTCAATGGAGCAACATCAACGATCAGTTGGCCGCGCGGTAGGACACCGTCTGCATGGGGAATATCTATTCCGCTGATCTGGTCCGGCCGATCGTCTAATTGTTCGAAACTCGGTTGCACTGCAGGGGATTGGGCAGGGGCGGCCTGCAATCCCTACGGCCCGCCGACCTGCGATCACTCTGGCTTCGCACCGTCGCTCACTCCGACTGTCCTGTTCTAAGTATGGAAACGCACAGGTCACACGGAACGCCCACGCCGATGATTTCATGCCAGAAATGGTTCGATGGCTACCTCGCTGAGCTACGCACGCAAGGGCACAACAGGGTAGAGGCTGCCGCTGTGCGTGAGGCCGGGCGAGCTGTCGGCTGTACGAAGAATCAGTTGTACGTTGCAGCCAATACCAGGGGTCTAAAGGGAGTGGCCTGACCCCGATCGGTTGATCCATAGCTGGTGAGAGTCTTGCGGCCCAGGTACTGGGCAGTAAGGCTGGACACCATCATGACGAGGAACGGCACAGTCCCGAGCAAGTTGTACGCAAGCTGATGGCGGCCGATCGGCTGTTGGCCGGGGGTAAGGACACCGCAGCGGTGTGCCGCGAGCTCGGGGTCTCTGAGGCCACCTATCACCGGTGGCGTAACCAGTTCGGTGGCCTCAAGGCTGAGGACGCCAAACGCCTCATGGACCTCGAACGTGAAAACGCCACCCTGAAACGCCTTCGGGCCGATGCCGAGTTGGAGAAAGTTGCGCTCAAGGAGATCGCCCGGGGAAACTTCTAGGCCCGGAACGGCGGCGTGCGGCCGTTCGTCACCTGCAGCGCGTGCTGGGGGTTAGTGAGCGATTCGCCTGCCGCGTGACCGGGCAACACCGCGCCACCCAGCGGGACGAACCCACCGCGGCGACACCCGCTGATCCGGATGCTGCACTGCGGTGCTGGCTGCGGACCTACGCCAAGGATCATCCCTGCCGCGGCTTCAGGCCGGCTTACCACGACGTCCGAGGTGAAGGTTGGGCAGTGAATCACAAGACGATTCAACGCCTTTGGCGTGAGGAAGGACTGCGGGTGCCGCAGCGCCGAAAACGTAAACGCCACGGCACCTCCACCGCGCCGCCCGACGTGGCCGCTGATGCGCCCGACCGGGTGTGGGCGGTGGACTTCCAGTTCGACGTCACCACCGACGGGCGGCCGATCAAGATCGCCTCGATCATCGACGAGCACACCCGAGAATGTCTCGGCGGGATGGTTGAACGCAGCATCACCGGCGAGCACCTTATCGACGAACTAGACCGCGTGGCCGCACAACGCGGCGCCCATCCCGGGGTCCTGCGTTGCGACAACGGACCCGAATTGGCTTGCAGTGCAATGGCCGCGTGGGCGGACGGTCAGGTTGGACTGCATTTCATCCCACCCGGCGAGCCCTGGCGCAACGGCTACGTCGAATCGTTCAACTCCCGTATCCGCGACGAATGCCTCAACATCAACAGCTTCTGGTCGCTGGCCCAAGCCCGCATCATCATCAGCGACTGGAAACACGACTACAACCAGCGCCGTCGCCACTCATCGCTGGGCTACCTACCCCCAGCCCGCTATGCGGTTGCCTGCACCCACCGGTTGAGCGGGTGATCGCGCGAGGCCCGAGAGGAGAGATCGGAGTGGGACTTTGAACCATTCGTTGGGTTAAGGCAGTCCGGGCATCCCCGGGGTTCACGCGTCCGGATCTTGGTCGCGAGATTTGGCATCACGGACATGTAGACGTGACTGACGGGCGACCTGGCTTAGCAGCTTGCGGAATTCGTGCTGCTGCGGGGCGCTAAGTGCCTCAAGAAAGGTCGCCTCGGCGGCAGCCATGCTCGCCTCCAACTCCCGCAAGGTTTGCAATCCCCTTTTGGTTGCAACGATTGTGCGGACGCGTCGATCTGAGGGATCAGGGGTGCGATCGACGAGGCCCGCATCGACGAGGTCATCGATCACGTAGGGCATTACGGACCGGTCGATGCCCAGGTAGTCGGCGAGTTCAACCTGTGTGCGGATCCGTTTGCGCACGACGGTGTAAAGAAGCTGGTACCCGCGGCTTCCCCGGGGAAAATCGCGCAGTTCGGTCTCGACGTGCACTCGGTAGTCCCGCGCGAGCATCCCAAGGGCCCAGCCGAGCTCGCATATCTCGTCTTCCTCGGCCAGCGCGTTCGAGTCGCCCACACCGAAAACTTTACGTGCACCCGCCCCCTGGCCGAACCAACTAAACCCGCAGGTCCCTAACCTATTGCTTGCCAACACATATGTTGAACATATGATTGGCGGCACATGTTATTGGATGAAAGGGTAGTTACCTCGTGAGTGATGACGCCAACCTCAGCAAATCCCCAACCCCCGACCCCGCCGAGAACAACGCGTTCTTCCCCTCGCCCTACTCGCTGAGCCAATACACCCAGCCCAAAACCGATTTCGCCGGCGTCGAGCATCAAGGCGCCTATACCGAAGGTCGGTGGAAAATCCTCATGATCGCCGCCGAAGAACGCTATGTGCTCTGTACCAACGGCAAGATGTTCTCCACCGGCAACCACCCCGTCGAGATGCTGCTTCCCCTCCACCACCTGATGGCCGCAGGCTTCGACGTCGACGTCGCCACCGTGGCTGGTTATCCGGTCAAGCTGGAACTATGGGCCATGCCCAACAAGGACCAGGCTGTCCTGGAGACCTACGAAGCACTCAAACCCCAGCTCAAGCAACCCAAGAAACTCGCCGACGTCGTCGCCAATGACCTAGGCGCGGATTCGGACTACCTCGCGGTATTCATCCCCGGAGGCCACGGGGCAGTGGTCGGATTACCGGCCGCCGAGTCAGTGGCCCAAACCCTCCAATGGGCACTGGCCAACGACAAATTCATCATCACCTTGTGTCACGGCCCGGCCGCACTACTGTCAGTCGGCCACGACGGCAAAGAGTCCCCATTCAAGGGATATTCGGTCTGCGTATTTCCCGACGCCCTCGATCAAGGACCCAACATCGACATTGGTTATCTCCCAGGGCATTTGCAGTGGCTAGTCGCCGACCTACTCGACAAGCAAGGCTTGACCATCGTCAACGACGACATGACTGGCAAAGTCCATAAAGACCGCCAGCTCCTCACCGGCGATAGCCCCTTAGCCTCCAACAGCCTCGGAATCTTGGCCGCCGACACACTCATCGAAGCCCTGAACAGCCCGAAATAGCGGCCTCGTCAAGACCAGACATCACGGTCGATGGTCCTCAAGCCTGTCTCAGGCAGCTGGCCCGCTAAGCTAAATTCCGCACTGATCAAACGACTCTCGCTAGCCGTGGACCAGTTCACGGGGACCGGTCATCGTCCGCCAGGTCTCGTTAAGCACGATGTCGACCGTAGCGCCAACGGCGCGGGCGTCATCCAAGCGCCGCAGCGGTCGTTTGGCGAGCCCAAGTTGCGCGTATATTGCGCGGCGATCATCTAGATAGACTAGGCACAGCCTTTAGCCTGCAAAAACTCTGGTGCGCGATACTGGGATTGAACCAGTGACCTCTTCCGTGTCAGGGAAGCGCTCTCCC
>NZ_LZMG01000032.1:0-15243 GCF_001673615.1 Mycobacterium sp. 1245499.0 | reverse complement strand
CCGCGGTCAGGGCGTCGTCGAGGGCAACTTCGCAGTCACCGATGCGGCCAAGACGGGCGAGGCACCCAGCCCGCACGGTGTGCGCCTTGGCTTCTCCAGCGGCGTCGTCCAATTCGGCGAGTTTGGCGGCGGCCGCGCCCAACGCGGTTTCGACCTCGTCGAGCCGTTCGGGGTGAATCAACATGGTCAGCTGACCATCGAAACATGTCGCCCACGCCGCTAGCCGGGCCGAATCGACTGTCGCGGCTTGCAATTGAGAGACCGCACCGGCCGCGGAGACCACGTCACCGGCGGCCAGCAGAGCCTCGCAACGCGCGACCAATAGCTCAACGGTCTGGTCGTCGCGGTCGGGGAGCTCGTCGTCGATCTCCTCCAGCGCGTGCAGGGCGCGGTGGTAAAGGTCAGCGGCGCCCTCGTAGGCGAGTCGTGCCATCGCCTGATCTGCGGCACGCCGACAGTAGAACACCGCCTTGGCCGCGTTCCCCGCCCACGCACACTCGAAATAGTGATGAGCCAGTTCGGCCAGCAGCTCGTCGTCGGCGCCCGGCGACGTCTCCAAGGTGGTGGCGATGCGCTGGTGCAATCGCATGCGCCGCACCGACGCCAGCTCTGCAAGCAGAGACTGCCGGACGATGGCGTGGTTGAACCGGTAGAACCCGCCGGGCTCTTCGATGACGATGCCCGCTTGACGCGCCTCGTCGAACGCGTCGACGAGGTCGGTGCCGACCACCTGTTCGACGAGCTCCACAGCAAACCGGCTGCCGATCACCGCGGCGGCGGCAAGGGCTTTGTTGGTCTCGATCGGCAGCCGAGAAAGCCTGCGGCTCACGGCTTCCCGTACACCCTGGGGCAGGGTGCTCTGGTCCCACACGCCGCCACTCTCGTCGACGTGACGCAGGGCCTCGATGAGGAAGAAGGGGTTGCCCCCGGTAACCGAGGCCAGCGCGTGGGCGAGTTCCTCGTCGTCGTAGCCCGCCTCGGCGACGTAGGTGGTCACGTCGTCCTCGTCGAGGCCGCCGAGGTTGAGCCGATTGGCCGTGCCATCTCGGTGCAGGTCGGCGAGCGTCGCCGCAAGAGGGTGGGCCCGGTCGAGGTCGGTGCTGCGGTAGGTACCGACGATTTGCACGCGGGCGTGGTCGCCGAAGCGCAGCAGATGCCGCAGGAGCAGCAGCGTCGGCTTGGCCGCCCAGTGCAGGTCGTCGAGAACCAGAAGGACCGGCGCGCTCGTCGACGCTGTTTCCAGCAGAGCGACGACGGCATCGAAAAGCGCGTAGCGCTCCGTGTCGGGATCCGAGTGGGCGGGGCGGACGAGATCGGGCACGACATCGGCCAGCCCGGGCACGAGTGACAGCAACGCCTCGACGCCGCGCAGCCCCCTCAGCCGGTCGGGTCCCATGCAGGGCACCAGCGAACGCAACGCTTCCGCGAACGGCTGATAGGGCGCGCCGAGGTCCTCGTCGCACCGGCCGTACAGCACGATCGCTCCGAGCTCGTACGCCCGCTGCGACCATTCGCCGGCCAGACGCGTCTTGCCGACACCGGGCTCGCCGGCGATCAGCACCGTGCGGACGCCGCCGGCCAGCGCGGTCTGCCATGCGGACAGCAGCCCATCGAGTTCGCGGCCCCGGCCGACGAATGGCCCCGGACCGACGAGTACCGCCGGAAGGCCGGGACGCTCGAGGGGCGCCGCTTCGGCCCTATGCGATTCCGGTTGTTCCACACCGGTTTCCAGACGCAGTTCGAAGACATGCTCCGGGCGCGCGAGGTTTTTCAGCTGACGCATCCCCAGATCGGTGAGCAACACGTCGTCGGCCAACGTGTCGATGACGAGCTCGGCCGTCGCGCCGGAGCACAGGATCTGGCCACCCTCGGCCAATGACCGCAGCCGCGCGACCCGGTTGACGGCCCGGCCGAAGTAGTCGCCGTCGCGAAGCTCGACCTCGCCGGTGTGCAACGCCATCCGCACACGGATGGGATCGCGCGAGACCCACGGCTCATGCGCGATCGCGTCCTGCAGTTCCACGGCGGCGGAGGCGGCCGCGGAGGGCCGGTCGAACACCGAGAACGTCGCGTCCCCCTCGCCGCGCGTTTTGATCAGCCGTCCTCCCCGCGACGTGACGACTTGTTCCACGAGCTCGTCGTGGCGCGCGAGCGCCACCGCCATGGCGTCGGCGTCGGCCTCCCAGGCAGCCGTCGACCCCTCGATGTCGGTGAGCAGGAAGGTGACCGCGCGCGTCACCGAAGGAGCATGTTGTGCCACAGCCACATCCAGCGACGCGTCCTGCGCGACGATCGCGGCCTCGAGTCGGCGGAGATTCGGGCCGGGGTCCACCCCGAGTTCGTCGGCGAGCAGCGATCGCGCTCGCTGATAAGCGCCGAGGGCCTCGCCCTGCCGGCCGGCCCGGTAGAGGGCGAGCATCAGCTGACCCCATCGCCTTTCCCGCAGCGGGGCCTCAGCCACCGCCGCCTCGAGATCGCCGACGACTTCCGCGGCGCGGCCCGTGGCCAGCAGCGCGTCCGCGCGATCTTCGACCAGCGCGGCATGGCTCTCGATCCACCGCGTCTTTTCCGAAGTGCCGGGCCGGCCATCGGGAAGTTCGGGGGTCCCACGCCAAAGGGCAAGGGCCTCCTCGAACCGCGCCACCGCTTGGCTGGTGTCGCCAGCGGCGGCGGCGTCGCGCCCCAGCCGGGCCGCCGACTTGTAGCGCGAGGCGTCGATCTCGCTGTCGGCCAGAACCCAACCCGCCCCCTGGGTCAGGACAAAGCCGTCACCCAGGGCGCGGCGTAACGAGGAGATGTGGGTCTGCAGGGCCTTGGCCGCGGTGCGCGGCGGCTCCTCGCCCCAGAGCAGTTCGACGAGGGTGTCGGCCGGCACGACGGAGCCGCCGTGCAGTCCCAGCATCGTGAGGATGGCGCGCGGTTTCGCGCCCGGTATAGCGACGGGCGTCCCGTCTTGCCGGACCTGGAGAGGTCCCAACACCCCCAGTTCCACCGATGAAAGCGTACTCACGTCAGCTATCTTCGGCGGGACAATTCAATACCTGGTCAAGATCGGGTAAAGGCACGCTGCCTGCAGTTCTTGAATGCAAGCAATCTGACGTGAGCGCGAAGTATGTTGGCCAGCTACTGAGCGGGTACACGCCCACTCGTGCACGAGGAAACTCAGGGCAGGGATGAAGTGTCGCCTTCCAGACATCGCCGTCGACCCGACCCGTTACCGTTGATGCCCATGGATGGCGACCGAGGTGACTCCGCCTTCACCTGGCAGGGCCGGCGCGAATTGGTGAGTCGCATGCATGACCAGCTCGATGAGCTGGTGGCGGCGCGCGACCAAATGGAACAACTGGTGCGGGTCATCGTCGAGATCGGCTCGGATCTGGACCTGGACGTGACGCTGCAGCGGGTCCTCAACGCGGCGATGGAGCTGACCGGCGCCCGCTACGCCGCCCTGGGCATCCGCGCCGCCGATGGTGCGTTCGTTTCCTTCGTGCATGCGGGAGTCGACGTCGATACGGCACGGCGGCTCGGCGAGCTCCCGATCGGCGATGGCCTGCGCGTCGACGATCTGAATACCCATCCCGACACAGCGGAGCTGGCCGGACACGAACCGCCGATGCATGCGCTGCTCGGCATCCCGATCACGGTGCGGGGGGCCAATTTCGGCAGCCTGTATCTGGCCGACGACCGCCCGGGACGCGTCTTCTCCGACTCCCAGGAAGGCGCCGTACGAGCGATGGCCACGGCGGCGGCCGCCGCCATCGACAACGCCCGACTATTCGAACGAGAGCGCGAATCGGCGAGATGGACGAAGGCCAGCCGCGAGATCACGACGGCGCTGTTGTCCGGCGACCCGCAGACGGGGCCGTTGCAGCTCATCGTGAACCGGGCGTTGGAGCTGGCGGGCGCCGAGCAGGCGATCCTGCTGGTGCCCCGGGAGCCCGAACGGCCCGTCGGCGAGGTCGACACCCTGGTCGTGGCCGCAACGGCGGGCCGCTACTCCTCGGAGGTGATTGGTCGGCAGGTTCCGATGGACGGCTCGACCACGGGCGGTGTGGCCCGCCGCGGGCTGCCGCTGATCACTGACTCCTTCGAATACCCGATCGAGGGATTCACCGACGTCGGCGAACGCTCGGCGATCGTCATGCCGCTGATCGCCGACGGTGCCGTACTCGGCGTCATCGCCGTCGCGCGCGACCCGCACCAGCCCGCCTTCGGCAACGACTACCTGGATCTCGTCAGCGACTTCGCCCGGCACGCGGCCATCGCACTGGCGCTGGCGGCGGGTCGCGAACACGCGCTCAACCAGGAACTGGCTCAGGCCGACACGGTCGATGACGCCGTGCATGCCGCCGCCGAGGAATTGCGCCGGCTATGGCGGGCACGCCGGGTTCTGGCCGTCACCTTCCCCGCACAAAGCTCGTCCGCCGAAATGGTGTTCGGTGAACCCCAAGTCGTGTCGGTTGGCGAGCAGGCAGAGTGGGCCGATTTGTCACCGCACACCCAGCAGGCGCTCAGTTCATTGCGCGACGGCGACCTGCTCACCGCTAACTCAAGAGAGCCCGGGACGGCTGGCATCGCACTGCAGCACCCCGACGGTGTGCTCGTCGTCTGGATTGATCTGACCGACCAGCGCCTGTTCACCCTTGAGGACCAGACCTTGCTCACGGTCCTGGCGGGCCGCCTCGGCCAGGGGCTGCAGCGGGTGCATCAGGTCGACCAGCAACGCGAAACCGCGCTGGCCCTGCAACACGCGATCCTCGGGCCGGCCGATCTGCCGGCCGGCTTCGCGGTGCGGTATCAGGCCGCGACGAGGCCTCTGCAGGTCGGCGGCGACTGGTACGACATCGTCGACCTGGAAGACGGACGGATCGCCTTGATCGTCGGCGATTGTGTGGGCCACGGCCTGGCCGCGGCCACCGTGATGGGCCAGGTGCGCAGCGCCTGTCGCGCGCTGTTGTTCGAAAACCCAAGTCCCGGTGCGGCTCTCGCCGGGATGGATCGCTTCGCCGCGCGGCTGCCCGGCGCGCAATGCACCACCGCGGTCTGCGCGGTGCTCACTCCCGAGACCGGTGAACTGGTTTACTCCAGCGCCGGTCACCCGCCGCCCATCCTGGTGCACAGCGACGGCACCACCCAGTTGCTCGACGACGGCCACACCATCGCCCTTGGGATACGGGGTGACTGGCCCCGCCCGGAAGCCCGTGTGACCATCCCGGCACGTTCGACGCTGATGCTCTACACCGACGGCCTGGTCGAGCGCCGCCGTGTTCCGCTCGACCACGGCATCTCCCGGGTGGCCGGCGCCGCGCAGGACGCCCGCGCGTTGACGCTGGACGAACTGGCCAACCAGGTCATGTCCGGTGTCGCGCCGACCGGCGGATACCAGGACGACGTTGTCCTGTTGCTCTATCGCCACCCGGCCCCGCTGGAGCTGAATTTTCCCGCCGACGTCAGTCAACTCGCGCCCACCCGCACCGCCTTGCGCGACTGGCTGGCCAAGGCGCGATTGGACCCGGATCAGACGATGAACGTGCTCGTGGCCGCCGGGGAAGCCGTGGCCAACGCCATCGAGCATGGTCACCGACATAGACCGCAAGGCGTAATTCGCCTCGGTGCGATCGCAACCGGCGACGCGGTCCGATTGACAATCACCGACACTGGCTCGTGGAAGGCTCCACAGCCCGCGTCCCACTCTCATCGCGGTCGGGGTATTCCCCTCATGCGAAGCCTCATGCACGATGTCGATATCCGTCCCGACGACGACGGCACCACAGTCCACCTATCCGCAAGGATCACCTGATGACCACCCCGCTCACGCTCGACACCGCGCGCGGCAGCGACGGGAAATTCGTGCTGGTCGTCGAGGGTGAAATCGACCTGAGCAATATCGATGCGTTCAACCAGGCGTTGGCCGGCGCCGCCAACCAGGCCACTGGCAGCGAGGAAGCTTTACTCGTCGACATCAGCGCTGTCGAGTACCTCGACAGCGCCGCGATCAGCGCACTCGCCTCCCAAGCCGACCGCATCGAGCTGCTGGCCAACCCGATCCTGATGTCCGTGCTGCGAATCAGCGGCCTGAGCGAACTGACCAAGGTCGAACCCGCGCCGCCGAGGCAGTGACGCCGCGGCGGTCCCGCGTTCACACCGCGCGCACTCGCGGCGGCCGCGCTAGCGTAAACGCCTCTCAGTATTTAGTTCGAAGGATTGAATCCGTATGCCCGCGATCATGATCCGGTTGCCCCTCACCATGACGGCGGTGATCTTCGTGGTGGCGGCCGGCGCGGCGGTGGGCGACCATCCGCCCGCAGGGGCGGGTGCACCGAACGTGGTGCTGACGGGAGGTGCCGCGGCCTCGTCGCAGGGTGTGATCGCCTCGCCGGCCGGACGCTGGCCTGCGCCCCTCGACGTTGCGCCGGCGAAAATCGACAAGAGCGTCGCGACCGTCACCTATGACTGCGGGAATCAATCTCCCATCAACGTCGTGAGCATCGACTCCAACGTCACCTTGAACGGGTCGTGCGGTGAGGTCGACGTCAGCGGCTCGGCGAACACGGTGAATCTGCAATCGGTGGCGGTCATCAAAGCCACCGGCTCGGGCAACCACATCACTTGGCAGCAGGGGCCCAGCGGCGCGGTGCCGCAAATCAGCAACCCTGGCGCCAGCAACAGCATCGTCGGTCCCGCCGGCATACAGCCGCCATTCCCCGGAAGTTGATCGGCAAAGTCAATCCCGTTGTCGCACAGCGTAACTGTCACGGATGCTGGCCGGCGGACGCGCGGCATGCCACGATGGCCTAATGGGTGACGACGCGCTGAGCGCGGAACGCGAATTCAACGAGCAGAATATCGACGAGTTCCGCCGCAATGGCGGCAAAGTGGGCGGGCAATTCGAGGGTTTCCCGCTGCTGCTGCTGACGTCGACCGGAGCGCGAAGCGGCGCCCAGCGCGTCAACCCGGTCGCCTACTTCGATATCGACGGCAAAATTTATGTCGTTGGTTCCGCGGCGGGCCGGGACAACAATCCCGCATGGGTGCACAACATTCGCGCCAACCCCCGCGTGACTGTCGAGATCGGTTCGGAGGCCGCGAAACCCGCGACCGCGCGTGAATTACCGCGCGACGAAAGGGATTCGGTCTATTCGGTGGTGGTCGAACGTGCGCCCGGGTTCGGGGAATACCAGCAACGCACCGATCGACTGATCCCGGTGTTCGAATTGATAACCGACTGAAGGCGCGCGGGGCAACGGTATTCGGGCTCGTCAAATCCGGCCCGTTAATTCCGGTGCTTGCCGCACAATGATGGGCGCGGGTCAGGCCGGAAGCGACCGGTCATCACGCCCGCCTTGCCCGAACGACGAAGTGAGGTCGGCGATGAGACATTACCTGCGACGCTGCGTGATCGGTGCGGCCGCGCTGGTGTTGGTCGGGTTGCCGGTGACGGCGATCGCAACGCCGGCGACGAGCCGCGCCGACGGTGAATGCGCCCCGGGTTGGGGCTGGAGCGCGGAGTTGAACGAATGTGTGTTCCTCCTCCCGGCCGCAAACGGACCGGGCGGGCCTGGAGGGCCGGGCGGCCCTGGAGGGCCCGGCGGGCCCGGAGGACCGGGCGGACCCGGTGGACCGGGACGCCCCGGGCCACACTAGAAAGCCGGCTAGCTGCGGCGACGCGACGCTCGATCTGGCGAAACAGCCGGGCGGTGGGGCCGCGGGAACTTTACGCACCCACCGTTCGTTATACCGGCTAAGTAACCTGTGATTCCGAGGGGGACAGTAGCCGCATGCCACGCACAGACAACGACACCTGGGATTTGGCGACCAGTGTGGGCGCCACCGCCACGATGGTCGCAGCCGCGCGAGCGATCGCGACCAAAGCCGACAACCCGTTGATCGAGGACCGCTTCGCCGAACCGCTGGTTCGTGCCGTCGGGGTGGACTTCTTCACGCGCTGGGTCTCCGGCGACCTGGTAGCCGCAGACGTCGACGACCACGAATCCGGCTGGAAGCTCGAACACATGCCCGCCGCGATGGCCGCCCGAACCCGATTCTTCGACTCCTTCTTCCGCGCCGCGACGCAGGCCGGGATCCGGCAGGCCGTGATCTTGGCGTCGGGCCTCGACGCACGCGCTTACCGGTTGGCCTGGCCGGCCGATATGACCGTGTTCGAGATCGACCAGCCGCAGGTGATCGAATTCAAGACCGCGACGCTGGCCAAGCTGGATGCCGCCCCGACGACGCAGTTGCGTACCGTCGCCGTCGACCTGCGCAACGACTGGCCGAAGGCATTGGTAGACGCCGGATTTGACCAGAGCCGGCCCACCGCGTGGATCGCGGAGGGGCTCCTCGGGTACCTGCCGCCCGAGGCCCAAGACCGCCTGCTGGACAACATCACCGCACTCAGCGCCGCCGGCAGCCGGCTGGCGTGCGAAGCTATTCCGGACATGTCGCAAGTGGACACCGAGAAGGCCCAGCAGATGATGCAGAAGGCCGCCGCGAAATGGCGCGAGCACGGCTTCGAGCTGGATTTCGGCGAGCTCGGTTATCAGGGCGAGCGCAACGACGTCGCCGTCTATCTGGACAACCTGGGATGGCGGTCGGAGGGCGCGCGGATGACTCAGCTGCTGGCCGACTCCGGCCTGGATGCGATTCCGCAAACCAATGATTCCGTCTCGGTGGCCGACACCATCTATTACAGCTCGGAGCTATGTCAATGACCGCACCGCAGCGACGAGGGCTCAACGACGCCGTCACGCGGATATGGAGCTTCCTTGCTCCGGTCTACGATCTGCCGTTCCTACAGCAGTGGGTCTACCGGCCTCCGCACAACGAGGTGATCGCCCAGCTGCGCACTCATGGCGCTCGCAAGATCGCTGACATCGCTTGCGGCACAGGGATTTTGAGTGATCGGATCGAGCGCGAACTGCAGCCCGACGAGATCTACGGCGTCGACATGTCCGACGGGATGCTCAGCCAGGCTCGCGCCAGGTCGGACCGGGTGCAATGGCTGCGCGCGCCGGCCGAGCAGCTCCCGTTTGACGACGGCGCTCTGGATGCCGTGGTGACAACCTCGGCCTTCCATTTCTTCGATCAGCCGGCGGCATTGCGGGAATTTCACCGCGTGCTGGCGCCGGGCGGCCTGGTTGCCGTCTCGGCGCTCAGTACGCGGCAACCGCGGCTGCAGTCCTCCGCGAACTCCCGGTGGAAACCGCAACACAACGCTTCGGCACCCGAGATGCGGACATTATTCGAAAACGCCGGGTTCTCGATCAGCGATCAGCACCGGATCCCGCGACCGGTGTGGACGGCGCTGGTGCCTGACCTGCTGACTGTCGGGATCAAAAGCTGAAGCCAGCGCCGAGCGTGAAAACCGCTCGGCGCCAACGTAAACAAGCGAAGACGCCCGCTTCGCCGATCGGCGAAGCGGGCGTCTTGTCAGCTATCGATCACAGCGGGATCCACACTCCGAAGAGCCAGAAGCCCCACTGGTTGAAACCGGGATCCCAAATGGGAGTTTCCTGGTAGCCCCAGTAATTGATCGGGCCGTAGTCCCAGTGCCCACCGGGCGGAGGGAGCGGTCGATCCCAGGCCGGCCGCGGCGGCGCGCCCGCTCCCCAGGGGCCAGGTCCGTCGCCCCACGGTGCACCGTGGAAGTAACCGCGCTGGGCGTCTCCGTGCCAAGGGCCGCCGGGGTGGGGATCCGGTCCACCGAATCCGCCGGGAGCACCGGGGTGATCGCCTGGACCACCGGGGCCGCCAGGCCCGCCTGGGTGGTCACCGGGGCCGCCAGGCCCGCCCGGACCGCCGGGATGATCGGGGCCGGGGCCACCCGGACCACCCGGACCACCCGGACCACCGGGGTGATCACCAGGCGGCGGACCGCCAGGACCACCGGGGCCGCCGGGGTGGCCACCGGGACCACCGGGCCCTCCCGGTCCGCCCGGGCCGCCGGGATCGTTGGGACCGGTGGGAGCGTGGCCGCCACCGGGCGCCGCCCCGCCGTGATTACCCGGAGGCTGTGGCGCTCCGGGCGCAGCGTTGGCAAACCCGGCGCCCATGCCCAGGGCCGCAGCGCTGAGCGCTCCGGCGATGGTCACCCCTCCGACAAGTTGCTTCAACTTCATGATGCTTCACCTATCCACTAGGGATTTCTTGCAAGGAAGTTCGTTAGAACACCCCCCGTTACGTCCCCGACGCTAGATAGGTTTCCTATGGACTGGCTGTGTCCCGGCCATGCAGAACGTTTGGTCGCGGCCGCCACCATGCCGCGCTCAACCCGTCATCCGCCCGAGCGCGGCCAGCCGCGCAGCGCATTCACCAGGTCTTTTCCGCGAATCGGCGTGGACCAACACGGTGCGTAGGTCGGTTTGGGAAGGCTATGTTGGCTAGTCGGCAAGGGTTTTCATCTATATGGTTGCGGCCGTGCCGAGTGCGTCACATCCGCACGAACCCCACGTCGGTTCGGTGTCGTCGAAATTGAATTGGCTGCGCGCGGGCGTCCTGGGTGCCAATGACGGAATCGTCTCCACCGCGGGCATCGTCGTGGGGGTCGCGGCCGCCACCGCCGAACGCGCCCCGATATTGACCGCGGGCAGCGCCGGCCTGGTCGCCGGGGCGGTGTCGATGGCGCTGGGCGAATATGTTTCCGTCAGCACCCAGCGCGACACGGAGAAGGCGTTGCTCAGCCAGGAGCGTCGCGAACTGCGCGAAGACCCGGCCGCCGAGCTGGACGAGCTCGCCGCACTGTATGAAGCGAAGGGCCTGACGCCGGCAACGGCTCGCACCGTGGCCGAGGAACTCACCGACCACAATCCGCTGCTCGCCCACGCCGAAGTCGAACTGGGTATCAACCCCGACGAGCTGACGAACCCGTGGCAGGCGGCATCGTCGTCGGCGCTTTCGTTTGCGATCGGTGCGCTCTTGCCGTTGGTCGCGATCCTGGTCCCGCCGACCACGTGGCGAGTCCCCGTCACGGTCGTCGCCGTACTCGTGGCGCTGGTCATCACCGGTGCGGTCTCGGCCGGCTTGGGCGGAGCCCGCAAGGGCCGAGCCGTGCTGCGCAATGCCATCGGCGGCAGCCTCGCGCTGGGGGTCACCTACGTGATCGGTCATCTGGTGGGCGCCGCAATCGGCTGACCGATGAGCGTCACGGCGCGGTGCGCAGCCGACGACTGGAAGCGCAACTGTAACATCCACAGTTGCGGTCCTCAGTAGAGCCCGCAATCCCATCACCCGAAGGGTCATGCAGTGGCCGAGCCCGATATCGCGCCGGAGGAAGCTTCCTGGGCGGAACCCGTGCCGTACTTTGTCCGCGACGAAAACCACTTCGTCCCAACCAAGATCGCGCGTGGCGGATGGGGCCCATCACTGAGCGGACATGTCGTCGGCGGACTCTTGGCGTGGGCGGTCGAGGATGCGGCCCGGGACGCGGAACTGCAACCGGCGCGCTTGACCGTCGACCTACCCCGGCCCACGGCCTTGGCGCCGCTCGAGGTGCACACGAAGGTGCAACACGACCGACGCCGATTGCGGCTGGTCGAGGCCGTGATCACCCAGGACGGCGCCCCGGTGGCGCAGGCGAGCGCGCTGTTTTTGCGGCGTGGCGCCCAGCCCGAGGGGCAGGTCTGGTCGCCACCGGTGCAAATGCCACCGATCCCGCTGGACGACGCCTACTCGACGCTGTTCATGCGCACCTACGGCTGGGGCGCGGACGTACAGAACCCCGATCCGGACTGGCCGCAAGGCGACGGTCCGAAATACACGTGGATCCATGAGACACGGCCGCTGATCGACGACGAACCGCTCACCGCCTTCACCCGCGTGGCCATGGCCGGTGACATCACGGCGTCGATCGCCAACTGGGGCACCAACTCCCTGCAGTTCATCAACGTCGACTACACGCTCACGCTCAGCCGGCTGCCCGAGGGCGCCCATGTCGGGCTCGCCTCCCTGACGCACCACAGCCACGACGGGGTGGCCAGCGGCTCGGCGGTCCTGGTGGACGCCAACGGCCCGATCGGCACCGGGGTGTCCGTCGCGATTGCACACAAGGGATTCCGCCCGCCCTCCACCGATCCGTCCGCCAGGTGAGCCGAAAGGAATTGGCACGGTGACATTCTGGGCGTTGGTCGCCGACGCGGCACAGCGCGGATCACCCCGACCGCTTCTCGCCGATGAATACGGGCGGAGCCTGACAGCGGGCCAACTGCACGACGCCGCGTGCGCAACCGCTGCCGCCCTGGCCGAACGGGGGGTACGCCCGGGAACGGTCGTGTCCTGGCAGCTGCCCACCACGCTGGAAACCATGGTGGTGATGGCCGCACTCGCCCGGCTCGGTGCGGTCCAGAACCCGATCATCCCCATCCTGCGGGAAAGCGAGGTCGGCTTCATCACCGGCCAACTGCACTCCGAATTTCTTGTGGTTCCCCGGCTTTGGCGCGGCTTCGAATACGGTGAGCTGGCCCGGGCATTGTCGAGGGACAGGGGCTTCGAGGTCCTCACCCTCGACCTGGCAACACCGCCATCCACCGGCCGGCTGCGGCTGCCCGGTGCCGACACCGCAGCGCTCCCGCCGCCGCCCAGATCCGCCGATGACCCACGCTGGATCTACTATTCTTCGGGAACCACCGCGGCCCCCAAGGGGATCCGTCACACCGACACGTCGGTGATCGCCGGCTCGGCGGGAGTGGTGGGCATGGTGGGCGCCAACAGTAGCGACGTGGATCCGATCGCCTTCCCAATCGCACACATCGGCGGGGCGGCGATGCTGGCCACCGGGTTGCTGACCGGCATGCGGTTGGTCCTGTTCGAGACGTTCGACCCGGCCACCACGCCGTGGGCCATCGCGGCGCACAATCCGACGTTCCTGGGGACCGCGACCCCGTTCTTCGTTGCATTCCTCGAAGCCCAACGGGCCCAAGGCGATCGGCCGCTGTTTCCGTCGGTCCGAGGCTGCCTGGCCGGGGGAGCGCCCGTCACCGCCGAACTCAGTCGCCAGGTCCGCGACACCTTCGGCCTGGCCGGCATCGCCAATGCGTGGGGCATGACCGAGTTTCCGTGCGCGACGTCACCCTCGTTGACCGCCGCGCCCGGGGTGCTCGATCACACCGTCGGGCCGCCGGTCCCTGGGGTCGCAGTTCGCGCGGTCGACAGCCGCGGCGTCGAACTGGCCGCCGGTCAGGAGGGCGAGCTGCTGCTGAAGGGACCCCAGTGCTTCCTCGGCTACGCCGACCCGGCGCTCGACGCCGACGCGTTCGACGACGAAGGCTGGTTGCGCACAGGTGATCTCGGCCTGATCGATGCCGACGGCAATGTCCGCGTCACGGGCCGCACCAAGGACGCGATCATCCGCAACGCGGAGAACATCTCGGCGCTCGAAATCGAGAATGCGCTCGCCACCCATCCCGACGTCGCCGATGTCGCCGTGATCGGCATTCCGGACCCCCGCACCGGCGAACGCGTCTGCGCCGTCGTGGTGTCCGCGACGGCCGGCGGTGTGACGTTGGAATCCCTTGTGAGACATTGCCAATCACGCGGCCTCAGCGGATACAAACACCCCGAACACCTGGTGGTCGTCGAGACGCTGCCGCGCAATCAGTTCGGCAAGGTCATCAAGAAGGAGCTGCGCGCGGCCTTCGGATGACCAACGTCCACTCAAACTTGATAGCGCATGCGCTATCAAGTTTCGAATCGCGGATATCCTCCCGGACGGCCCGCAAGCGGCCGCCGCGATCGCCGGTCCTACAACCCCTTAGGCGCATCGCGGACGGCCTGCACCGCCGCGGCGTCGCCGTCGAAGTCGACCTTGGCCTGCCGTCCCACGCTGAACAGCAAGAGCTCCTCGGGCGCCCCGGTCACCGTCACCGCCGGCCCCTGACCGGCGGTGAGCACCGTCTTGCCCTCCGGGGTACGCAGCGCCACCCGGCCGGGCACCTTGGCGAGGGTGACCCGGGCCATCAACGGCAGGGTGCGCCGCAGCATCTTGCTCAGGGCGGGCTCCAGCGAGCGCGGCTGCCAGCCCGGCTGCGCGCGGCGCACGTCCTCGTGGTGGATGAACATCTCGGCCACGTTGGCCACCGGGTCGAGCAGTTTGAGCGGCGAGTAGACCGGCGGGCCGGCGGCGAGCTTGCCGACCAGCTCATCCCACGCATTCCGCTCGGCCACCTGGTTCTGCACCTTCTCGGTGTGGGAGGCGAAGAAGGGAATCAGGATGCCGGGCGCGGCGTCGGGACGGTACTCACGGATCACCAGGTGTGCGGCCAGGTCCCGCGTCTTCCATCCCTCGCACAGCGTGGGCGCGTCCGGCCCGACGCCGCGCATGGTTTCCACCAGGGCGGCACGTTCGCGTTGAGCAACAGACATGCGTTCAGCCTAGAGGCGGTTGCCCCGAAGGGGATGGGTCCACCGAACACCAATGGTGGGCGGCTCGGTAAATTTGAGACGTCACTGTCCTTTGGAAGGGAGCTGTAGGAGCAGTCATGAACGCGCGCGTCGAGCAGTTGGAGTTTCAGGCAGAGGCTCGGCAACTGCTGGATCTGATGGTCCATTCCGTCTACTCCAACAAGGACTCGTTCCTGCGGGAGTTGATCTCCAACGCCTCCGACGCGCTGGACAAGCTGCGGCTTGAAGCGTTCCGGAACAAGGACCTCGACGTCGACACCTCCGACCTGCACATCGAGATCGACGTGGACAAGGATGCGCGCATCCTGACCATCCGTGACAACGGCATCGGGATGACCCGCGCCGAAGTGGTGGATCTGATCGGCACGCTGGCCAAGTCGGGCACCGCCGAGCTGCGCAAGCAACTAAGGGAGGCGCAGAACCTGAAAAACCGAGCGGCCTCGGAGGAACTCATCGGCCAGTTCGGTATCGGTTTCTATTCGAGTTTCATGGTCGCCGACAAGGTCGAGCTGCTCACCCGCAAAGCCGGCGAGAGCGAGGCCACCAAATGGGAATCCAGCGGCGAGGGCACCTACACCATCGAATCGGTCGACGACGCCCCGCAGGGAACGTCGGTCATCCTGCACCTCAAGCCCGAGGACGCCGAGGACGAGCTGCACGACTACACCGCGGAGTTCAAGATCAGGAGCCTGGTCAAGAAATACTCCGACTTCATCGCCTGGCCCACAGGGCCTTCATCGAGTTGAGGGTTTCGGTCTCGATGGTGACGGTCTCCTCGCCGCCCTCCTCGCCGGCCGGTTCTCGCCGCTCGACCTGCATGCGGATGGGCCAGGCGATGAAGTCGGAGTA
>NZ_LZMG01000031.1:0-521 GCF_001673615.1 Mycobacterium sp. 1245499.0 | reverse complement strand
ATGCACGGGGCGCTCCCCCTTGCCGTCGAAGTCATGACCGTTGCGGCGCTGGCCTACTCCATCGCCTGGCGGGGGCGGCGCTGGTGGAGCCGGCGGGTCCCGCTGGTCGCGGCGGTCGGCGCTGTCACCGGCGCCGCGACGCACTGGTACTACAGCACCCTCGGGCTGGCCAGCGAACCGCCGCCATGGCAAATGTGGCTGTGGACCACGTTGGCGGGCTCGGCCGTCGCGGTCGCAGTCGCCAGCTGGCGCCGCGCCGGGTGGTGGCGACGCAATGTGTGCGTGTTCGCGGCATCGTTCTGTCTGTTGAGCGCGGGCCTGACCATCAACGCGTGGCTGGGATATTTTCCGACCGTCTCCGCCGCCTGGGGCCAGCTGACCAATGGACCGCTGCCGGACCAGACCGACTTGCGCGCCGCCTACACCGCCAGGTCCAAAGGCGTTGCGCCGCAACGGGGCGCGGTGGTGCCCGTGGACACCGGTTCGACCGCGTCGGGTTTTCGGCATCGCGGCGAGTGGGT
>NZ_LZMG01000030.1:0-4876 GCF_001673615.1 Mycobacterium sp. 1245499.0 | reverse complement strand
TTCGTCGCGTTGTTCGGCATCGTCGCGGCGCTGTTCCTGGTGGGCTTTGCGCCCTGGTCGGGTGACGGCAGGGGCGGCGACGATCCGCTGCGACCCGACGACGACGTCGACGACGACTACGACGACGACGAGTACGTGGAATTCGTTCTGGTGCGCGAATCCGACGTCGAGCGCAGACGCGACCCCGAACCGCCCCGGCCGCCGGTCGACCGGCCGCGCCCGGCGTCCGCCGCAGTGCCGCGCCGCGGCCCGGCCGCGCAGCCCGAACCGATCGGCCACGCCCACAACGGGTCCCATGTCGACAGCGGCAAACGCCTGCGTCAGGTGGCGGTGCGGCGCTCGCCCAAGCCCCTCCCGCCGGGCGAGCGGCTCACCCGGCCCCCGCGCCGGCCCCATAGCGGTTCCGCGGGACGGTATCTCCCCGACGGTGAATCGCCGCGCGGTCACCATCACCGCTCGAATCCCGACGACGATCCCACCGGCTCGGGCCGGCACTCCTCGACCGGTTAGCCGGACCGCCGACCCGGCTGCGTGAGCGCCAGGAACGCGCCCAGGTCGATCAGGCCCGCGGGGGTGGCGGGCAGATACTCGGTCAGCGACGGCGAGCGCACGATCACGGCCGCAAACTGGGCCCGGCTCACCGCGACGTTGAGCCGATTCCTGTTGAGCAGAAACGAGATTCCGCGCGGCACCACGTCCGTGGACGACACGGTCATCGAGATGAAGACGACGGGCGCCTGCCCGCCCTGAAACTTGTCGACCGTCCCCACCCGCACCCCGTCGAGCCCAGCGGCGGCCAGCCGGCGGCGCAGCAGTGCCACCTGGGCGTTGTAGGGCGCCAGCACCAGCACGTCGGCGGCCGTCAACGCCCGGGTGCCGTGTTCGTCGGTCCATGACGCGCCGAGCATGCGGTCGATCTCGGCGACGATCGCGCCGGCCTCCTCGGGGCTTTCGGTCGAATTTCCTTGGTGCTCAACCGAAAGCAACTGCAGGCCCGGTCGATACCCGTCGAGGCGTCGGGCGGCGGTGCATTCGTGGGACTGCAGTCTGTCGTCGTAGGACAGCGCCGACACGGCGGCGCACACGGCCGGATGCATGCGGTAGGAGAGGTCCAGGAAGTAGCCGCGTGCGTCGGGCAGGGTGCGCTGACCGTCGACCAGCCACTCCAGCGCGGAGCTGTCCACCGGCTCCGGGTGCGTGCCCTGGCTGACTTGCGGCAACTGCGCAGGGTCGCCGAGCAGCAGCAGGTTGGCGGCGGCGGGTGCCACGGCGATGGTGTTGGCCAGGCAGAATTGGCCGGCCTCGTCGATGACCAGCAGATCCAGGCTTCCCGGCGGTATCCGATTGGCGTTGGCGAAATCCCAAGCGGTTCCGCCGATCACACATCCCGGCGTGTCGGCGAGAAACGCGGCGTACGCGGCGCCGTCGATCTCCCGCCAGCGCGGGGCGTGGTGGTCGTAGCGCTTCTTCGCGATCCGGTGCGGATCCAGGCCGGCGTCGATCACGCAGTCCAGCACGTTCTCCACCGTGACGTGTGATTGCGCGACGACACCGATGCGCCAGCCGCGTTGGGTGACCAGGTGGTGGATCACGCGGGCGGCGGTGTGGGTCTTGCCGGTACCGGGCGGCCCGTGCACCGCCAGGTACGACGAGTCCAGATCGAGTAGTGCCGCGGTGATGTCGGCGACGGTGTCGCCGCTGCGCGGGAGCGCAATGCCGCCCCGGGTGCGTGGCGCGCGGCGCAACAGCACGTCGACGATGGCGCTGTCGGGTAGGTGCGGCAAGCCGTCGGCCACCGCGGCGGCGGTGGCCTCGATCGACTCGCGCAGGGCGGTCGTCGGGATCGGTGGGCCGGGGGTCAACGCGAACGGCAGCTGGTGAAAGGTGTTGCCGTCACTGCCAACTCGCTCCAGGACCACCACTTCGGTGGGCACCGCCACATCGTCGGCCTCGACGACCGAGGCCCGCCCGGCCGCCCGCCGGTCCGGGCTGTCGCTCATGCCGGGCGGCGCCGGCGGGTGATAGAGCGCGAAGACGTCGCTCTTCAAATCCCCGCGCGCCAGCTCACCGCGCAGCCGCAGCCGCCGCTGCGGTTTGCGTGCCCGCGGCGGCGTGTGCCAGTCGAGGGCGACCGACGCGTGGTCGACGACGAACACGTCGGTGTTGTCGGCCCACTCCTCGATCGGGAAGTTCAGCCGGTCGAAATGCGCCCACCAGAAGGGTTTGTCCTCGCGCCGGTGGTAGCCGCGCGCCGCGCCCAGCAGCGCCACCGCGGTCTGCTGCGGGGTCCGGTCGTCGATGCCGGCCGCTCCGCTGAATGCGGACAGCGTCACCGCCAGTCCGTCGCGGTCGTCGACGGTGTTGCCGTCGGCCACCGGCTGGGCACCGACCGGTACAACGCCGGATTCGTAGGCGCGCAACATCAGCCAGTTCCGCAGTTCCTGCGTCGACCGGCAGTCGTAGTGGTTGTAGTCCTCGATCTCCTTGAGCACGGATGCCGCCTCGTCGCCACGCCCGTCCTCCCGGAGTTCGCAGTACCGGGCGTAGGAGGTGATCGAACCGGTGGCGGTGGTCACGTCACCCGCGCGCAGTTGGGCGCCCATGTAGAGCGGCTCGAGCGCCTTGAGGCTGAACGACTCGGCGCCCACGCGAATGCTCCTGCGCACCAACGGGTAAAGGTCGACCAGCGTCCCGCTGCGCAGCAGTTCGTCGACTTCGTCCTCGCCCACTCCGTAGCGCCCGGCGAGCCGCAACAAAGCGGTTTTCTCGTAGGGCGCGTAGTGGTAGATGTGCATGTTGGGCCGGCGTTTGCGGCGTTTGGCCACCAGCGCCAAGAAGTCGATCAGCGCCTTGCGTTCCTCGGCCCGGTCGTGCGCCCACAGCGGGCGGAACTTGCCCGTCGGCCCGGCTTCGAGCACACCGAACAGATATTCCAGCCCCCATTCGCGACCATCGGTGGTCCACAGCGGGTCACCCTCGAAATCGAAGAACAGGTCTCCCGGGTCGGGCTCGGGCAGCAGGGCCAGCGGCTGCGGGTCGATGACCTCGACCTGGGGAACGCCGGTTTCCCGTTGGCGCACCTGTAATTTCGCCTGGACGGTCAGTTTGTCCAGCACGCCGCCAGCCAGGTCGGGCACCGGCCCGCGATGCTCGGCCAGCTCGGCGACCGTGCTGATGCCCGCGTCAAAGAGCTTGTCGCGCTGGCCCACTCGCAGGCCGGCGACCAGTAACACGTCGTCGGCCGCCCGCAGCTGTTCGAGGCATAGGGGACAGTGAAAGCACGCGGCCACGCCGTCGTCGTCCCAGCGCACCGCCGCGCCGGCGGCGTAGTGGTCGTCGAGGAGGCGCTGCAGCCGGGCGCGCTGGGAGCGGTAGACCGGGATCAGGTCGCAGGTCCGGTGCCGCACCGCGGTCCCGTCGCCCAGCCGTAGTTCGGCCTCCGGCGCGACCGGGACGCCCGAGGCGGCCAACGCGTCGGCGTAGGCGGCCACCTGCAACAGCGCGGTGACCTTGGCCGAGCGGGCCAGTTTGGTGTCCACGACGCGATACCGCTGCCCGTCGCGGATCAGAAAATCAGCGAAGCCGACGAAGCGGCCGTCGAACATGGCGGCTTGATAGATCACCGGCGCACGGTCGGCGACGGCGCGGCGGGTGGCGTCCGCGGCCGCGGTCAGGCCGGCGGGCGTGTAGGCGGGGCGGCCGATGATCGCGACGTCCTGCCCGAACCGGTCGCGCAGCGAGGCCAGTTCGCGCCGCTCGTGTTCGCTACCGAGGGCGGCCGTCCGCGTGAGCAGTTCGTCCTCTACGGTGACCGCCGGGCCGCGCCCCAGCTTCGCGTCGAAATCCCGCAGCAGCGCGTATTCGCAGCGGGCCGCGGCGGCCAGATCCGATGCGCTGTAAACGATGCTGTCGCCGGAGACCAACACTCGAGCCACAGTAGGCCAGCGCTCCGACATGACGGTCACACCGGGCGGGCGTGCCCGGAGATCAGTGGGCGGGCGTATTGCCGATCAGCTCGACGGCGTTGCCGTTCCAGTGGAATTTCACATTGGTGTTCAGGCCGTTGATCCCGCTGGGGTAGGTCAGCGCCACGGTGTCGCCCGTGGTTTGCGCGGGGTCGACGCCGTTGAATCCGTAGGTGTCGGGCACGCCCTGGGGGATGAACTGGCCGAGGTGAAACAGCACCGCACGGGTGGTCGGGCTGACCGCGTTGGTGTTGGCCTTGATGATGACGGCCGAGAGCTGCGCGCACTGGTTGTAGTTGCCGGCCAGCGGTTCGGGGTTCCAGGGCTGCTGGCTGCGCGGGTCGCGGGGCAGCTCGGACACCACCTTCGCGATGGTGGGCGAGGCGAGGTTGACCGCGCAGGGGTCGGCCGGCGGGGCGTTGCCGGGCTGGGCGGCCGCCGACGGGGTGGCCGGAGCCGTGATCGACGCGGTCTCCGACGTCCTGGCCGGCGGCGTCTTGGCGACGGTGGAGTCGCTCGAACCGCAGCCGGCCAGAGTGAAGGCGATGAGAGCGATAGCGGCCGAGCCGGTCAGTGGCTCGGTACGACAGGGCAACGACCACACATCTGGGCACCGTACCGTCATCGGGTGCGAGGTCGTGGCAGGCATGGCCGGGTGTGCCGATGATCACGCGGCCGGTCCAACCGTGGTGACCCGTAGCGCTCAGCGTCGCTGAGCTCGCGGCCACCACGGGGCCCTCGGGTGGTGACCCGTAGCGCTCAGCGTCGCTGAGCTCGCGGTCACCACGGGGCCCTCGGGTGGTGACCCGCAGCGCTCAGCGTCGCTGAGCTCGCGGTCACCACTAGACTCCTTGGACGATGACCCTCCCGGACAGCTCGACTGAAGCTGCCTCACCGACGTTTGCCGACCT
>NZ_LZMG01000029.1:0-1200 GCF_001673615.1 Mycobacterium sp. 1245499.0 | reverse complement strand
CGCGGGTTTCGCGCAGAATCTCGAAGGCGGCCATCGACGTCGGGCTGCTGTAACAGCTCCAGGCCGTGTCGACGACGACCTCGATGCGGCTGCGCAGCGGCAGCTCGCTGACATCGGCCGACGACAGGCTGTCCACCAGCCGGGCCACCCCGTCGTCGACCACGGCCATCAACAGGCCGTTGCGATCCCCGAAGTGGTACTGGATGACGCCCCAGGTGACGCCCGCACGCTCGGCGACGTGCTTGGCGGTGGCCGCCGAGAAGCCCTCCTCCACGATGCAGCGGACCGTCTCGTCGATGATCTTCGCCCGGGTGTCATCGCCGCGCTTGCGGGGCGCGGTGGTTCGCCTGGTGGGGCCAACCGGGCGATCGGGCGTCTGGCCAGCGACGATGGGCATTGTTGACTTTATAACATAGTCGAGTCTATTTTTGGGGCGTGAGCAGCCCCTCGCGATATGCGCAACTGTCCCGTGACGAGCTCGTCGCCCTGGTCCCCGAACTGCTGCTGATCGGGCAGCTGATCGACCGGTCCGGGATGGCCTGGTGCATCTCCTCGTTCGGTCGCGACGAGATGGTCCAGATCGCGATCGAGGAGTGGGCGGGTGCCAGCCCGATCTACACCCGCCGGATGCAGAAGGCGCTGAACTACGAGGGCGACGACGTCATCACGATTTTCAAGGGCCTGCAGCTCGACATCGGGGCGCCGCCGCAGTTCATGGATTTCCGGTACACGGTCCATGACCGCTGGCACGGCGAATTCCAGCTCGACCACTGCGGCGCCCTGCTCGACGTGGAGCCGATGGGCGAACAGTACGTGTTCGGAATGTGCCACACCATCGAGGATCCGACGTTCGACGCCACCGCGATCGCGACCAACCCGCGCGCCCAGGTGCGCCCGATCCACCGGCCGCCCCGCACGCCCGCCGACCGGCACCCGCACTGCGCGTGGACCGTCATCATCGACGAGTCCTACCCCGAGGCGCAGAGCATCCCGGCGCTGGACATCGTCAGCCGAACCCGCGCCGCCACATGGGAACTCGACGCCATCGATCGTTCGGACGAGGGGCAGGCGGATTACTCGGGCCCCCTGCTGTCCGACTTCGACTTCGCCGCCTTCTCTCATTCGGCGCTGGTCCGGATGGCCGACGAGGTGTGCCTGCAGATGCACCTGCTGTACCTGTCGTTCGCGATCGCGGTGCGG
>NZ_LZMG01000028.1:0-1589 GCF_001673615.1 Mycobacterium sp. 1245499.0 | reverse complement strand
GCGATGCCGATGATCACGACGCCCAGCGCCAGCGCGGAGCTGACCCAGACCGGGTATGCGTGGGTGACCTCCTCGTGCTTTCCGACGACCGGCTCGAGCCAGCGCTGCAGGGTGCCACCTACCGCCAGCAGGCCACCGGAGAACACCGAGCCGATGGCGAGCAGGATCATCGGCCACGTCATCAGGCCGGGCGCCTCATGGGGGTGGGCGCCCGGACCCCAGCGCTTCTTGCCGAAGAAGGTCATCAGCATCACGCGCGTCATGTAGAACGCGGTGACGCCGGCGCCCAGTAGCGCGGCGCCGCCCAGCACATACCCCTGCGTGCCACCGGAGGCCAGCGCCGCCTCGATGATGGCGTCCTTGGAGAAGTAGCCCGCGAAGGGCGGCACGCCGATGATCGCCAGGTAGCCCAGGCCGAAGGTGACGAACGTGATGGGCAGTGCCGCACGTAGACCGCCGTAGCGGCGCATGTCCTGTTCTTCGTGCATCGCGTGGATCACCGCGCCGGAGCCGAGGAACAAGCCGGCCTTGAAGAAGCCGTGGGTGAGCAGGTGCATGATCGCGAAGGCGTAGCCGGCCGGGCCGAGGCCGGCCGCCAGCACCATGTAGCCGATCTGGCTCATCGTCGACGCCGCCAGCGCCCGCTTGATGTCGTCCTTGGCGCACCCGATGAACGCCCCGAGTAGCAGCGTGACCGCGCCCACGATGACCACGGCCAGTCGCGCATCGGGCGACAGGTTGTACAGCGGGTTGGACCGCACGATCAGATACACCCCGGCGGTCACCATGGTGGCGGCGTGGATCAGCGCGGAGACCGGGGTGGGACCCTCCATGGCGTCACCGAGCCAGGCCTGCAGCGGAACTTGGGCGGATTTGGCGCACGCGCCCAGCAGCAATAGCAATCCCATGGCGGTCAGCGCGCCCCGACTGGCCGCCGGTGCGCCGGCGAAGACCCCGGCGTAGGACAGCGTGCCGAAAGTGCTGAACATCAAGAACATTCCCAGGGCCAGCCCGGCGTCGCCGACCCGGTTCATCACGAACGCCTTCTTGGCGGCGGTGGCCGCCGTCGGCTTGTGATACCAGAACCCGATCAGCAGGTAGGAGGCCAGGCCGACGCCTTCCCAACCGACGTAGAGCACCACGTAGTTGTCTGCGACGACCAACAGCAGCATCGACGCCAGGAACAGGTTGAGGTAGCCGAAAAACCTGCGGCGGTCGATGTCTTCGGCCATGTAGGCCACCGAATAGATGTGGATCAATGACCCGACGCCGGAGATCAACAGAACGAAACACACCGACAGCTGGTCGATTTGGAGTCCGAGATCCACCTGGAGCTGCCCGACGGGGATCCAGCTGAACACCTTCTGGTGGATGACGCGGTCATCGGCGGCGCGGCCGAGCAGCTCGCTCAGCAGGCTCAGGCCCACCCCGAAGGCCGCGAGGGCGGTGGCGCAGCCCAGCCAATGCCCCCACCGGTCGGTGCGTCGCCCGCCGAAGAGCAGGATCGCGGCGCCCGCCAATGGCAGCGCCACCAGCAACCAGGTGTGTTGAGTCATGTTGGCGTCTTCAGCCTTTGAGTAGATTCGCGT
>NZ_LZMG01000027.1:0-39128 GCF_001673615.1 Mycobacterium sp. 1245499.0 | reverse complement strand
GGAGTACAAGGAGTTCTACAAGCACATCGCGCACGCCTGGGACGACCCGCTCGAGGTCATCGCGATGCGCGCCGAAGGCACCTTCGAGTACCAGGCGTTGCTGTTCATCCCGTCGCACGCCCCGTTCGACCTGTTCAGCCGCGACGCCCAGACCGGGATACAGCTCTACGTCAAGCGGGTGTTCATCATGGGCGACTGCGACGAGCTCATGCCCGAGTACCTGCGCTTCGTCAAGGGTGTCGTTGACGCCCAGGACATGTCGCTGAACGTGTCCCGCGAAATCCTGCAACAGGATCGGCAGATCAAGGCCATCCGGCGCCGACTGACCAAGAAGGTCCTCGCCACGATCAAGGATCTGCAGTCCGAGCGCCCCGATGACTACCGCACCTTCTGGACCCAATTCGGCAGGGTCGTCAAGGAGGGCCTGCTGTCGGACTTCGACAACCAGGAGACGCTGCTGCAGGTCTCCTCATTCGCCTCGACGCACAGCGAGGAGGAAGCCACCACGCTCGCCCAGTACGTGGAGCGCATGAAGGACGGCCAGACGCAGATCTTCTACGCCACGGGGGAGTCGCGCCAGCAGATCCTGAAGTCGCCGCACCTCGAGGCGTTCAAGGCCAAGGGCTACGAGGTGCTCCTGCTCACCGACCCGGTCGACGAGGTCTGGGTGGGAACCGTGACCGAATTCGACGGCAAGCCGCTGCAGTCGATCGCCAAGGGCGAGGTGGACCTCAGCTCCGACGGCGAGCAGAGCGAGGCCGAGCGCGAAGAGCAGCAAAAGGAGTTCGCCGACCTGCTGACCTGGCTCAAGGACACGCTGTCCGACCACGTCAAGGAAGTTCGGATGTCGAACCGACTGACGGACTCGCCGGCCTGCCTGATCACCGACGCCTTCGGGATCACACCGGCGCTCGCGCGCATCTACCGCGCGTCCGGACAGGACATTCCGGTGGGCAAGCGGATCCTCGAACTCAATGCCAACCACCCCCTCGTCACCGGCCTGCGCCAAGCGCACCAGGACCGCAGCGACGACCCCTCGGTGGCGGAGACCGCGGAATTGCTCTATGGCACAGCACTTCTCGCCGAGGGTGGTGCGCTCGACGATCCGGCGAGGTTTGCCGAGATCCTCGCCAACCGGCTGGCCCGCACGCTGTAGCCCCGCGCCGGCCGGCCCCAGCGTGCCGGGCCGAATAGGCGATTTCCGGGATTGAAAACCGCCTGGCAGGGATACTTAGATCCCATGCCCGAGTTTCGCGTCATCGACCCGCGTGGCCGGGTCGTCGCGACGAAGAACTTTGCCGACGCGGAGGCCGCGCACGCCTGGTTCGTCGGCTCCGTGGGCGGCGACACCGAGCTGGGTTGGCGCATGGAGGTCAACGACGACGGGCAATGGGCATTCTTCGACGACACCGAAGGGTTCACCGCCCCGGTGAGCCGGCGGCCGACGAAACGCTGACCCCGCGCGGCCGAGGCTGACGAGCCCGCGCGGCGCGGCCCGCGGCGCGACGTACGCTCCCACCATGCACGTCGACGCGATGACGATTCCCCAGCCGCTCGGCAAAATCGGTGAGCTCGCCCGGCGGACCCAAGCCGTCGGGTTCTCCGGTTTGTTGTTCACCGAGACGGGCCGCACCGCGTACCTGAACGCCGCCGTGGCGTCGCAGGCCGCGCCGGACCTGGAGTTGTCGACGGGCGTCGCGGTGGCCTTCCCGCGCAGTCCCTTCGTGACCGCCGCCGCGGCCTGGGAACTGCAGGAAGCCACCAAGGGACGGTTCCGGCTGGGCCTCGGAACGCAGGTGCGCACCCACGTGGTGCGGCGCTATGGCACCGCCTTCGAACGGCCCGGGCCCCGGCTGCGCGACTACCTGCTGGCCGTCAAGGCGTGTTTCAAGGCGTTTCGTTCCGGGACGCTCGACCACCACGGCGACTTCTACGATCTCGACTTCATCACCCCGCAGTGGAGCCCGGGGCCCATCGACGCTCCCGACCCCAAAGTCGATATCGCAGCGGTCAATCCGTGGATGCTGCGGATGGCGGGAGAAGTGGCCGACGGGGTGCACGTCCACCCGATCGGCGAACCGGGTTACCTGGCCCGCCACGTTCTGCCGACGGTCGGCGAAGGCGCGCAGAAAGCGGGCCGTTCGCCGTCGGACATCGCGATCATCGTGCCCGTCATGACGATCGTCGGGGATACCGACGAGGAGCGGGACCGGCAGCGCGAAGTCGTGCGTGCCAGCATGGCCTTCTACGGGAGCACGCCCAACTACGCATTCATCTGGGACGAGGCGGGTTTCGATGGCACGACCGCCCGGATCCGGGAAAAGCAGAAGGCCGGCGACTTCGCCGGCATGGCGGCCCAGGTCAGCGATGATCACATCGCTGTCTTCGCCACCGAGTCGACCTGGGACGGGTTGGCCGACGCGTTGACGGCGAAGTACGCAGGAACCGCAACGCGATTGGTGATGTACAACTCCGTCGCTGACCAGGAGCGCTTCGAGCGCTACGGCGAGGTGGCCCGCCGGATCCAAGCGGTCAGCGACCGAGCTGGATCGCTTTGACCACCAGAAGCAACGCCCCGACGACCAGATAGGCCCGCAGGGCGATCATCGCGAGCCGGGTTCCGGGGGACCAGGTGACAGGTTCGAGCAGGGCCAGCGGCGGCATGCGCCAGGTGTTGCGATCGACGCCGCGGCCCGGAAGTTGTGGCCGGGGCCGTGCGGGCTGACGACGGGCCAGCCAGCGCAGCACCGGTGCCGCGGCCGCCGCGAGGATGACCAGCCCAAGGGTCAGATAGCCCGCGACGGCGACGACATCGAGGCCGGGAAACAGCGTGGTGGCCATCAGGATTCCGGACAACAGCAGCAGAACGCCGACGATCAGCCCGGCGACCCAGTTCAGCCAAGCGCGATTGACCCACGGCCCCAACACTTCTCGGTCATTGCACAACAACAGCAGAAACACGCTGGCGCTGGGCAGCAGCAAGCCCGCGAGGGCCTGGACGGCGGTGGTGATCAACCCGAGCGGGGCGCCCGGAATCAGCACGATGGCCGCGGCCAGGACCACCATCGCGGTATAGGACAGGTAGAACTGCTTGGCATCGGCGAAGCCGCGGTGCAGCGAGTGCTTCAGCCCGAACACGTCCCCGAAGGCATAGCTGGTGGCCAGGGTCACCGCGGCGGCCCCGATGATCGAGGCGTCCATCAGCACGATGGCAAAGATCGACCCGAGGCCCGGGCGGTGCTCTCCCAGCAGATGCGCCGTCACACCGGCGTCGGTGAAGCCGCCAAAGGTGTTGGTAGAGCGGGCCGCCCACTCGCCGGTCATCATCAACGCGGCGGCGCCGACCACCACCACGAAGGCGCCCAGCACGGTGTCCGCGCGTTCGTAGCCCATGAACCGGGGCGTGATGCGCTTGTCGACGACGTTGGACTGCTGAAAGAACAACTGCCACGGCGCCACGGTGGTGCCGACGATGGCGATGATCAGCAGCACGGCATCCGAGCTGATTCCGCCCGCAATGCCGGGCACGACAAACGACTTCGCCGCGTGTCCCCACTGCGGATGTGACATCAGCAGCATCGGGATCTGCAGCAGCGTGACCGCGATGAAAATGAACATGGCCCGTTCCCATCGACGGAAGCTGCCGCTGGCCATGATCGCCACCAACGCCACCGCCGAGATCGGGACCACAATGTATTTGGAGACGCCGATGTACTCGGCGGCCAGGCTGACGCCGATGAACTCCGTGACGATCGTCAGGAAGTTGAGCAAGAACAGGTCGCCGACAGAAAACCAGCCCCAGCCGCGGCCGAAGCGTTCGTTGATCAGCCGGGCGTGCCCGACCCCGGTGACCGCGCCGAGCCGGACCACCATTTCCTGGTTGACGATGAGCACGGGGATCAGCAGCAGCAATACCCACAGCAGTGAGTAGCCGTAGTTCTGGCCGGCCTGGGCGTAGGTGGCCACCCCGCCCGCGTCGTTGTCGCCGACCATCACGATGATTCCGGGCCCGACGATCGCGAGCAGGGTCAGCAGCCGCGTTTTCCAGGTGCGGGCGTGCTCGGTTTCCCCCACGCTGATGCGCCCGAACGCCCCCTCGATGTCACCCAGATGCGCGCTGTCCAGCACCGCGGTGCGCCGGGCATGCGCGGGCTCGGGGCGTTGCGCTGCCTGCGCGTCGGCCCGGGTGGCGTCCTGTTCGCCGGAGCTCACTGCGCGCTTCCTCCCCTCGGCGGCGTGTCACGGTCGTCGGCGGTGGTCTCGCGGATCGGGCGCGGCGCGGGCTCGCGGCGGCGCCAGTCTTCGGGGATGGTCGCCTCCAGCACGTCGTCAACGGTCACCACCCCGAGCAGCCGATCCTGCTCGTCGACTACGGGGATGGAGTAGAGATTGAAATCCGCCATCAGCAGCGCGATGTCGGTCAGGTCGGCGTCGGCGTCGACCCGCACCGGATCGGAATCCATCAGGGCCGCAAGGGATTCGGCGGGATCGACCTGCAACAGGTTGATGACCGAGACGACACCGTCGAGTCGTTTGTCCTCATCGAGCACATGCACCTTGATGAGCGCTTCCGGTTGGATGCTGCGTGACGCGGCGATCAACGCCAACGCCTCGCCCGCGGTGGCGGTGGCCGAACAGGTCACCGAGTCGACATTCATCAGCCCGCCCGCGCTTTCGGGGTTGAACCCCATCAGCGTGATGACCTTGGTGCGCTGCGGGCCGGGCATCAACTCGAGCACACGCCGGCGCCGCGACTGGCGCAGGTCGGCGATCGCGTCGGCGGCATCGTCGGCGCGCATCCGGCCCAGCAGCGCGGCGACCTCGTTGTCCGGCATGCCGTCGAGCAGCCGACTGGCCTTTTCCGGATCCAGCTCCTCGAAGACGTCTGCCTCCAGCTCCGGGTCGCTGTGCACCCGATCGAGGATCTCGCCGCCCTCGGCCTTGTCCGCTTCTTCGAGAAGATCGGCGATCTCGGCGGCCTTGAGGTCGCCGAACCGGTCCGACAGTCGCCGCACGGCATCCGAGCGTGCGTGGCCGATCAGCGGCTCGAACGCCTTCCAATCGCGAGACGCGTGCCCGCCCGAGTGCTTGATCAGCCCGAACAACCGCGGCGGACGGCGGGTGTCCAGGCGGGTGACCATCCAGCCCTGGCCGGCCTGCTCCAGCTCGATGTCGTAGGCACGCACCAACTCGACGGTGGCCACGTCGATCAGCCGGTGGCCCAACACATCGGTGCGCAACAGCACCTCACCCTCGCGGCGTTCGAACCCGCGAAGGTCAACCTTGTTCTTGGTCAACAGAACTCGATCCGTGGAGTATGCGTCGATGGATTTGTCACCGATGAAGACGCGGCGCCCGCCGACCCCGGCCACGATCCCCGCCACCAGCGGATACTCCTCGGCTCCCCGCAGCCGCACGATCACGTCCTCGACCCGGCCCACCGTTTCCCCGGAGCGGGCCAGCACGGGGGCGCGCAACAGCTGAGAGAGGTGGATGACTGGCTGCCCGGCGCGTGGCTTGGATGCCTTTTCCGATGTGCCCACGTATCCCTCCTCAAGGCGGTACGACCTAACCCGCGGACAACCTACCTCGGAAACTACGTAGTGCGGTGCCATGTACGGCTTCAGATCGGATCACTGGCGCGCAAGCATCATCGGGTGACCGACTCGGCCGCCAGAGCGTACGCCCTCGTTATCGCGGGCTACTACCGCCAATAGGTAAACAGCAGAAGGCCATTCGGATTCGGCGACCCTTACTGGCGGCTATTGCTTGTCGACTTTTCCCGCGATTTGATTGGCGATGCTGACGCCCGCGTCCCCGACGTCCTTGCGGCACGCATCGACGTCGATGACGACGTTGTTGCGAACGGTCAGCGCCCGCTGGCAGGGCATGGTCACGCTGTTGCCGTTCGAGGAGATGGTGATGGTCACCGGAGCGCTCAACACTCCGTTGGCGTTGGACACCTGGCCCACCTTCCACTGAAGTTCCGGCTTACCGTCCGCGGCCGGAACGGTGTCCTGGCGGTTGGCGCAGGCGGGCCAGCGCTGAGTCGACGTCGTGAAGAACGCGCTCGCCTGCTCGGGCGACGCAAACAGCACCACAAATTGGTATACGTCAGGGCTTTCCAGCTGATCGGCCCCCGCGGGAGCCGGCGCCTGGTCGTGGTAGCCGTACACCGCGGTGCTTCCGCTGTCGGCGTAGACCGACGCCAACGCCGCGTGAGTGCTGTATCGGCATTCGGCGGGAAATGTGTAGTCCGAGCGCTGCACCGGGTCTTCCACCAACTTGGTGACCGGTGGGTCGCTCGTCGTCCCGGTGACGCCCAGCACGGTACCGATATCGTTCGGCGAGAGCATCAGGTCGGGCAGTCCGGCCTGCGCCAGGGGAGTCTTCGGCGCAGCCGTCGTGCTGGTGGTCGACGACGAAGCGGCGCCTCCGGCGTTGTCGCCACCGCACCCGGCGATCAGTATTGCGGCGGCGGCAATGGCAACTGCAGCGGTCAGCTGGCTCCTCATGCGCATGGAGCCTACGACAGCGGGGCGGGTCGCATGTGGATTTGCCGCATATGCGCTCGCGTGCAGGCTCTTACGGCAGCGACGGCCGTTGCGCGCGAAGTCGGCGTCAGAGGCTATGTTCGCTGAATGTCCGCAGTCGAATTCACCTCGGTATCGCCAATCGTCCCCGTCCGAGACCTGGACGTCGCGCTCGACCGGTACCGCCGGCTCGGTTTCGACGCCCGCGCGTACAAGGGCCCGGACCGCTACGGATTCGCCGATCGCGGGTCGGTGTCGATCCACCTGACCGAGTGGGCCGAGCACGACCCCTTGCGCACCGCCGCCAGCGTGTACTTCTACGTCAGCGACGCCGATGCCCTCTACGCGCAGTGGGCGGCACTGGAGAACCTCGGCGGTCGCCTGATCGCCCCGCAGGACACACCGTACGGCCTGCGCGAATTCGCCTACGTCGATCCCGACGGCACCGCCCACCGGGTCGGTTCACCCCTGAGCCGACCTCAGGCTGATTCTGTTGCGCGAGAGGGCGTTTCGTCAGGCGACGGGGTGTAGCTGGCCTGGCTGCGGGCCAGCGCCACCGTCGCTGCCCCCATCAGCGCAACCGATAAACCCAAGGCCACCCAGCCGACGTCGTTGGTGCGCAACGTCTCACCCAGCACGGTGACACCCAGCGCCGATCCGACGATCGGCTCGGCGACGGTGACCGCCGGCAGCGACGCGGTGAGCGGGCCGGCCCGAAACGCCGACTGCTCCCAAGCGGTCGCGGCGATCGCCAGCACCACCCACACGTACAACTCGGGCGTCCGCAACAGCGCCGGGATACCGCGGTCGAGCTGGTCGACCACGCCCTTGGTCAACACCGAAAACAGCCCCCACAGCGCGCCGGACATCAGGCCCAGCAACAGTGCGCCGACCGAACCCGGGAACACGCGCGCGCCGATCACGCACAGGGCCAGCGCCGGACCCATGACCAACGCCACGACGGTCCACGTGTGAACCGACCCGCGCGGGGTGCCCTGCTGGGGGTCGCCGACCGTCACCACCACCGCGACGGCGACGGCGAGCAGAACCGCCCAAATCCCTTGCCGCTGTGTGATTCGGCGATGTGCCACCCGTGCGCTGATGAGTAACGCGAACAGCAGCGAGGTCACCAACAGCGCCTGCACCAGCACCACCGAACCCAGGCCCAGGGCGGCGGCCTGGAAGCCGAACCCGGCCGCGGCCACCAGGCTGCCCGTCCACCACTGCCTGTCGCGCAGCAGCCGGCGAAACAGGGCGACGGTGCCGACCGGTTTGTCGGTGACTTGCTGTGCGGAGCGCTGCTGGACGACATCCCCGGCGCCGACCATCAGGGCGGCCGCGACCGCGAGCAATGCCGCAATGCCCGTCTTGCTCACGCCGGCCTCCTAACCACTATGGCGGGCCATCCCACTTGTCGCACAATCAAATTCGCATGCAGGGCTGGCCTACGCGGTGCGTCAGCTGTCGCGCCGGATCTTGAGCGCGGTGGTGATCATCGGAATCTGCATCGGCAGCCGGGCCAGGGCGACCAGGCGCATCGGCCACGGCTTGCCCCACCACAGCCGGCACATGTTGACGTTGCCCGGAAAGACCCCGACGAACAACGCCACGGCGGCCAGCGCTGCGGACCGCCGGGTGCTCCGCGGCACCAGCAGCGCCCCGATCGCCAGCTCGGCCACACCCGACGCGTAGGTATAGAGCCGCGGGCTACCCGGCAGCTCGACCGGAATGATGGAGTCGAAGGGTTTGGGCGCGACGAAGTGCAGGGTGCCGATGCCGAGCAGCATCGCCGCGACGCGGTAGGCGAGTTGCTGGGTGGCGTCGCGGCCGGCGTGGGGGAGGGTTGTCATGGAGCCATTGTGCCCATAGCGGCGGTGGCTTACGCGCGGTCGGCGTCGGTGAAGCGGATGACGCCACGGATGTTGCGGCCCTCGAGCATGTCGCGATAGCCGTCGTTGATCTGCTCGAGGGTGTATTCCCGCGTCACCATGTCGTCGAGATTGAGCTGCCCCAGTTTATAGAGCTCGAGAATCGCGGGGATGTCGTACTGCGGGTTTCCGCCACCAAAGATGCTGCCCTGCAAGCTTTTCTGCAGCAGCGAGAGTCCGGCGAGGTTGAGCGTGACATCGTTGGCCAGCACGCTGGCCATGCCGGTGAGGCAGCACACCCCACCCTTGGCCGTCAGCCCCATCCACGACTCGACGTCTTTGCCCTCCACGTGGCCCACGGTGACGATCACCTTGTGGCACATCAGGCCTCGCGTGGCCTCGGCGATGCAGGCCGCGGCGCTACCCACGTCCGCGAACGCCGCGGTGGCCCCGAACTTGAGCGCCTGTTCGCGCTTCCACTCGTAAGGGTCGACGGCGAATATGCGCCGGGCCCCGGCGATGCGGGCGCCCTGCAGCGCGGCGACGCCGACGCCGCCGATGCCGATGACCGCGACGTCCTCGCCCGGCGAGACCGCCGCGCTGCGCACCGCCGAGCCGTAGCCCGTGGTCACCCCGCAGCCCACCAGGCAGGCTACGTCGAACGGGATCGTCGGATCGATCTTGACCACCGACGTCTGGTGCACCACCACATACGGCGCGAAGGTGCCCAGCAACGACATCGGGATGACTGGGACGACTTGGTGGCCTCTTGCCACTGTGACACGAAACGATCCGTCGGAGACCGACTGTCCCGACAGCAGGCCCATGCCGAGGTCACAGAGGTTGCGCAGTCCGGTCTGGCATGGCGTGCACTTCCCACACGACGGGATGAACGACATGACGACGTGGTCGCCCACGGCCAGGTGTTCGACGCCCTCGCCGATCCCGGTGATGATGCCGGCGCCCTCGTGGCCCCCGAGCACCGGATAGCTCGGGATCGGGAAGTCGCCCGTCATCAAATGGTGGTCGGAGTGGCACAGACCGGCCGTCTCCAACTGGACGGTCACCTCGCCGCGGCGGGGATCGCCGATTTCGATCTCTTCGACCGACCATGGCTCGTTCAGTTCCCAGACCAGCGCACCTTTGGTCTTCAACGGTTGGCCTCCGTTTTTACCCGAACCGCTTAATTGTTAGCGCCGTCACACGAGCCCGGCCCACTGAACTTAGACCATTACTATTGTCTATACAGTATTTGATACGATTCGCGGCGTCTGACCGCCCACAACAACGAGGTTGAGAACATGGGAACACCCGTCATTGTCGGAGCCGTCCGGACCGCTATCGGCCGATCGTTCAAGGGGACGCTGGTTAACACCCCGCCCGAGACACTGATCACCGCCGTGCTGCCCGAGGTGGTCCGCAGATCGGGCGTCGATCCCGCCGACATCGACGACATCATCTTCGCCGAATCCCATTACGGCGGTGGCGATCTCGCCCGTTACGCGGCGACCGCGACGGGCCTAGACCACGTTCCCGGGCAATCGGTCAACCGGCACTGCGCGGGCAGCCTTACCGCCATCGGCAACGCCGCGGCGCAGATCGGCTCGGGCATGGAACGGGCGCTCATCGCCGGCGGGGTGCAGTCGCTGTCGATGACGCCGCTGACCAACTGGCGGATCCCCGGCCCCGAGCTGAAGTTCGAGGAGCGCTGGATGCCTCCTACGCACGTGGAGACGCCCGACGCGCCCGCCAAGGACATGTCCATCACGGTCGGCTGGAACACCGCGCAGGCGGTCGGCATCACGCGCGAGGAGATGGACGCCTGGGCGGCCCGCTCGCATCAGCGCGCCGTTGCCGCCCAGGACGCCGGCAAGTTTGCCGACGAGATCCTGCCGCTGAAGATCACCCAGTTCGATGGCTCGGTCACCGAGTTCGCCGTCGACGAGCACCCGCGCCGCGACACCACCATCGAGAAGCTCGCCGGCCTGAAGGTGCTGCACCCCGAGATCGAGGGCTTCTCGATCACGGCGGGCAACAGCAGCGGCACCAACGATGCCGCCGCGGCCGTCGCGCTCGTCGACAGCGACTACGCCAAAGCCAACAAGCTCAACGTGATGGGCGCCGTCAAGGCCTGGGCCGCCGCGGGCGTGGCACCCAGGGACTGCGGCCTGGGTGCGGTGAAGGTCATCGGGAAGGCGCTGCAGCGGGCCGGCCTGTCGCCGGGCGACGTCGCCCTGTGGGAGATCAACGAGGCGTTCGCTTCCGTCCCGATCGCGGCCTGCCGCGAATACGGCCTCGACGAGGAGAAGGTGAACTTCTCCGGTAGCGGCTGCAGCCTCGGCCACCCGATCGCGGCCTCGGGTGCGCGCATGGTGACCACGTTGGCCTACGAGCTGGCCCGCCGCGGCGGCGGCATCGGCGTCGCGGCGATGTGCGCCGGCGGCGGCCAGGGCGGCGCGGTCGTCATCGAGGTCTAGCGGCGATCGCGAGGTCAGCGAAGCTGGGCGATGCGGGTCGCCGCCATCGATCTGAGCCCTCAGCGGCTAATTGCAGAACGTGTAGCCGATGAATTGGGTGCCGCGCGTATCGCCGCTCGAGTAATTGGCGAAGTGCACGGCCGGCTCGCCGTTGTACTGGGTGTTCATCTTCTGCACGGTCGGTGGTGGAACGCCCTTGGGGAAAGCCAGGATCATGTCGGCGTAAATCTCCAATCCGGACTGGCAGATCGCCTCGCGGCGCGGCGGCTGCGGATTCCATGCGTGCACGACGACCGGTTCGGTCAGCTGAGACCCCGTTGCGCAATTCGGGTCGCAGAGCTTGAACACCGCCGTGCCGGTCCCGTCGGCGCCCTGCGGTCCCCAGGACGTCCACGACATGTCCTGCAGCGCAACGGCCACACTGGCGCAGCCCAGAACGTTGAGCTTCTTCGGGCGCGCGACCGGGGGAACGGACGGGTTATAGCAGCCCGGGATGGCGAAGCTCTCCGGCGCTGGCGGCGGCTGGGTGCTGGGCGCCGTCGCGCTCTGATGGCCCTGGCTCAGCTGCACGCCCACCACGGCGAGGACCCCGACCAGCACCGCGGCCGCGACAATCCCGGCCCCGATCAGTCGCCCCCGCGAGGTGTGCCGCAACCGCCTCGATGGGACGTTGGCGTTGCCGCTCACGCTCATTAGATTACGGGTGAAACTTTGCCGGTGGGCTGCTGCCCGTTTTCGCGTCTGACAGGGTAAAGTTGGTCATCGCTACCAAGTTATTGAGGATTCCGCGGGGTTGCTGATGAATGACCATGATCTGGCCGCACGGTTGGCCACCGAGGCCGGTCGGTTGTTGCTCGGCGTTCGAGACGAATTCGCCCACGCGGAAGCCGCTGAACGGAAAGCCGCGGGGGACAAGCGATCCCACGATTTTCTGATGGAAGCGCTCACCGCGGAGCGGCCCGGTGACGCCGTGCTCTCCGAAGAGGGCGCCGATGACCCGGTGCGATTGCGCTCGGACCGGGTCTGGATCGTCGATCCGCTGGACGGCACCCGGGAATTCTCCGAGCTGGGACGCGACGACTGGGCCGTGCACGTCGCGCTCTGGGAGGCCGGTGAGTTGGTCGCCGGCGCCGTGGCGCTGCCGGCGCAAGGCATCACGCTGGCGACTCCCGACGTCGCCTCGCCTCCCGCCGTACCGGGCAAGCCGCGCATCGTGGTGTCGCGCACCCGCCCTCCCGCCATCGCCCTGAACGTGAAGGATGCGCTGGACGGGGTGCTGGTGGAAATGGGCTCCGCGGGAGCCAAAGTCGCTTCGATAGTGCAAGGGCTCTCCGATGTGTACGTGCACGCCGGCGGCCAGTTCGAATGGGACTCCGCCGCGCCGGTGGCGGTGGCACGGGCCGCCGGATTGCACACCTCTCGCATCGACGGCTCCGCCCTGGCCTACAACCAACCCGATCCGAAGTTGCCGGATCTGGTGGTCTGCCGGCCCGAACTCGCGGAAGCGGTGCTCGCGGTTACCCGTTGAGCGTCGACGTTGGGAAATGCGCTTTAGTCGGTCACTTTGGCGACGTGACGTTACCTGTTTGCTTGGGGGAGTGGGTGAAAGCAGCACGATAGGCGCTTGGGGTCAGACCGGTCTTGCGAATGAAATGGTCGCGTAGCGAATCAATGGAACCGAGCCCGCTGCGGTGGGCGATGACCCCGACCGGCAGATCGGTAGTCTCCAAGAGTTCACGTGCGCGGTCGATCCGCAGCTGCAGCAGCCATTGCAGTGGGCTGAGTCCAGTTTCATCCCGGAAGCGTCGATTAAGCGTGCGAATACTGACCTTTGCGTGATCAGCCAAATCGGCGAGTGTGAGCTTGTCCTGAATCTTTGTCAGGGCCCAAGCCCGGGTCTGACTCAAGCTGGCAGGTGCCGCCGTAGGGACCGCCGCGGCGACGAACTGCGCTTGCCCGCCGGGGCGCACAGGTGCAACAACGGCCAGGCGTGCGATCGTATTTGCAACTGCCGCACCGTGATCGGTGCGAATGAGGTGCAGGCATAGGTCGATTCCGGCGGCCAATCCGGCCGACGTTACGACGGGCCCGTCTTCGACGAACAGCACTTCGGGTCGGACTTGCACGTGTGGATAGCGTTGCGCCAACTCCGCGGCGTAACGCCAGTGCGTCGTCGCGCACCGCCCGTCCAGCAAGCCCGCAGCAGCCAGGACGAACGCGCCGGTGCAGATCGACGCGATCCGCGCACCGCGACTTGCGGCCTCCTGCAACACCGAAACCAGTTCGGGTGCGACCTCGTCGCGGGCGCCGGTACCGGTAACGAGAACGGTATCGGCGCCGCCGATCACCTCCAGAGAGCCGGTGACGATTACCTCGAACCCACCTCGCGTGGCCAACGGTCCGGGCACCGGTGTGCAGGCGCGGACTGCGTAAGCTTCGCGGCCATCGATCTGCACGCCGCCGAACAGCAGGTCGGGGATCGATAGCTCGAACGCACCGACCGGCGGGACGGCGACCACCGCAATGTGATGAATGGCCAGAACCTCCCTAAGCGTGGCATTTATGCCACTAGCGCAGTGTAGCCGGCCGCACGAATAGTGGGACTTCAATGCCCTGAAGGAGAAACATGTCCGTGAAAGTTGTTGTCGGAGCCGGTGGTGCGGGTGTAGCGACCGCTGAGCTGCTCGCCGACTCTGGCCATGAGGTACGGCTGATCACCCGGCGCGGCAGCGGTCCGAGCCATCCGCAGATCCGGCGGATCGCGGTTGATGCGTCGAAAACCGACGAGTTGGTGGGTGCGCTCAAGGGGGTCACTACCCTCTACAACTGCGCCGCCCCGCCGTATCACCTGTGGCGCACGCGCCTTCCCGCCCTCGCTTCCGGCATGCTCAACGCCGCGATCGCGGCTGGGGCGGATTACGTGATGTTGGGCAATCTGTACGGCTACGGCCCCGTGACCGGCTCGATCACCGAACACTCGCCGCTGAAACCGAACTCGATAAAAGGCGAACTGCGCGCAGAAGTCTGGATGCAGGCAAAGGCCGCGCATGACGCCGGCCGGGTCCGCGCAACCGAGGTCCGCGCCAGCGATTTCATCGGCCGTGGCGCCATCTCGGTGTTCACGATCATGGTCGCGCCCAAGGTGCTTGCCGGCAAAACAGCACTATTCCCGGCCGATCTCGATGCGCCACACAGCTGGACCGGAACCGTCGATGCCGCGCGCGCTCTGGTCGCTGCGGGCGCCGACGAGCGTAGTTGGGGACGACCGTGGCACGTTCCGACCAACCCCGCGGTGTCGCCGCGCCAGTTGGCGACGGTATTGGCCGACTGCGCTCGAGTCGGCGCACCCAAGCTCCGCCGCATGCCGGGCTGGTTGCTGGCTGCGGCGGCGTTGGGCTCCAAAGTGGTCCGCGAGTTGCCCGAGATGCAGTATCAGCTCCAAAAGCCGTTCGTGATGGATTCCTCGGAGACTGCGCACACGTTCGGCCTGACCCCGACTGCGCTTGACGAGATCCTGCATGACGGCCTTTCCCACGGGCGCGGCCCTATCGCGACAGCTCGCGGAACGCGATCATGACGCAAGTCCACGAATGCTGCGAACTGGGTGCGTCGGTGCACCAGGTGTGGAGGCTAGTCGCCGATTTCGGCGGATTCGTCGAGATGCTGGTCGCCTCGCGTGACGGCACGGTCAGGACCCGCGGGGCCGGTATCGGGATGCTTCGCACCGTCACGGTCGATGGCGAGTGCATGGTCGAACGGCTCGACGAGATCGACGAGGAGCAATGGCGAACCCGTTACTCCATGATTATGACCGGACCGTTTCCCGTGGCCGATTACCGGGCAACCATCACCTTGCATCCGCTCGGCGAGAACAGGTGCGCGCTGAGTTGGGTGGGCTCCTTCATCCCCGTCGGTGCCAACGAATCCGATGCCGCAGCGGCGGTGCGCTCGGTCTACAGCGAGGGAATGGCATTGATGCGCGGCCGGTTTGGGAGCTGACACGGTCTGCCCGCACGGGACCCACTCAGACCGTGACGAAGTCGGCCATCATCGCCATGTCCTCGTGCTCGAGGTGTGGCAATGGACCAGATACGTTCCGCGATAGTCGGTGAACCGCACGATCACTTCCACCGCTTCAGCCGGTGCAACGTCGATGGTGTCCTTCCAACCATGATCGAAGCGCCGGGGGGTCTGTTGTTGCGCGAAGACTTGAAAGTGGTTGAGATGGACATGATCGGATCACGTCGAGCGCCATCCGACCCGTGGGTTGTCGAAGGTCATGGTCTGGCGGCTTCAGCGCCAGGCCTGCTGCCAAGACTGGATGCGTTCGGCCAGTTCGGGCCCGCGGTCCTCCTGGATGAAGTGGCTGGCGTTGATGCGGGCGTGTGGCTGGCCCGCGGCCCCGGGAATGTGCTTGATCAGTGCGCTGTCCGCCCGCCCGAGGATCGGATCGCGGGCCCCGAAGATGGCGAGGAACGGCTTTTCCCAGCGGCCGAGGGCGTCCCAGGCCTTCCTGTTGGCCGGGATCGCCGGATCGGTGGGCGAGGTGGGGACCAGCCGAGGGAACGCCCGCGCCCCGGCCTGATACGACTTGTCGGGGAAGGGCGCGTCGTACCCGGCGCGGACCTTCGACGGCACCCGGCGAACGGTCCCGGCGCTGACGATGCGGCCCGCGGGCAGCACGGGGGAGTAGCGGGCGAAGGCGCGCCAGGCATAGAAGGCGGGCGGGGTGCGCCGTTGCGCCGTGGGCAGGAAACCGTTGGCCACCACCAGCCGCCCGATGCGGTCGGACTGCTCGGCGGCGATGCGCAGCCCGATCAACGATCCCCAGTCCTGCACGAACAACGTGACGTCCCTGAGGTTGAGGTGCTCGAACCAGGAGGTCACCCATTCGACGTGCCGCTGGTAGGTGTAGTCCTCGACCCGGCTGGGCTTGTCCGAACGGCCGAAACCGATCAGATCGGGTGCCAGCACACGGTTCCCGGCGTCGGTGAGGGGAGGGATCATCGTGCGGTAGAGGTAGCTCCACGTGGGCTCGCCGTGCAAAAGCACGATCGGCGGCCCTTCGATCGTCCCCTCGTCGAGGTAGTGCATGCGCAGCGGGCGAGTGTCACTTGCGGTTACGTCCAGGTAGTGCCCAACGAACGGGTAGTCCTCCAGGTTTTCGAATCGGGAGTCCGGGGTTCGCAGCACATGCATATTCAGCTCCTCCGGTGAACCGGCACCTCTGCTAGCCTCTCTCGCCGGCGCGAGTTCGTCTAGTAGCAGATTCATTGAGGTGAGCCCAAAGGGCTACAACGCCATTGCCTAGCGCGCGTCGGCCAAGGCCCGGCCCATGCGCGACAGGGCCTCGCGCAGAATGACTTGCGAGGTGGCGAAGTTCAATCGCACGTGTCCGTTTCCGCCGGTTCCGAACACGTGGCCGGAACTGAGCGCTACCCGCGCGTGATCGAGGAACCAGCGGGCGGGCCCGGACAGGTCGGCGACCACCGCAAGGCCGTCGGCGGCCTCCTCGACGAAACCGAGTTCCCGGCAATCAAGCCACGCGAGGTAGGTGCCTTGCGGCCATTGGTATTTCACTCCGGGAAGGTGTTCGGCGACCAGCTCGCCCAGCAATGTCCGGTTCTCGTCGAGGCCCCGCAAGGTCGCGTCGAGCCAGCCGGCGCCGCTGCGAAATGCCTCGGCGTGGGCGATTACGCCGAGATGGCTGGGCCCGTGGCTGACCTCCTCGGGCATCCTGTTCAGGTCGGCGGCCGCCTCCGGTCCGGCGATCGCCAGGGCCGCTTTCAAACCGGACAGATTCCAAGCCTTCGACGCCGAGGTCAGGGCGAAGGCGTTCTCGGCGCCGGGGACGGTGAGAAAGGGCGTGAAGCGCGATCCGGGCAGGATGACGGGCGCGTGGATCTCGTCGGACACCACCCGCACGCCGAACCGCCGGGCGAGCTCGGCGACCCCGCGCAGTTCGTCGGCGGTGTGTACCGATCCGGTCGGGTTGTGGGGATTGCACAACAGATAGGCGACCTTCGCGTCGCTGGGAGCCCCCGCACGGGCCCGAACAAAGGCATTCTCCAAGGCGCCCAAGTCAATTCGCCCATCGCGCAGCGGCGCCTCGATCACCTGACGGCCGTCGTGGGTGACGAAAGCGTAGAACGGCGCGTAGACCGGCGGGTTGACGACGACCGCGTCGCCGCGATCGGTCAGCAGGCGCAACACCTCGACGACACCGAGCATGACGTCGGGAACCAGCGCTGTGCGGCTCACGTCGAGATCGTTCCACTGCCAATGCCGCGCCGCGAATTCGCTGACCGCTTCGGCCAGCGCGGTGCCGCAGGGATATCCGGTGTCGCCGCCGTCGATGGCCTCGCGTAGCGCCTGCGCTACCGTCGGCGCCAATTTCACGTCCATCTCGGCGACCCACAGCGGCAGGACGTCGGCGGGATGTGCGCGCCATTTCATGCTGGTGCGCAGCCGCAGCTGGGCCAGGGTGAGTTCCTCGAGCGGATTAACCGTCACGCCCGCAGAGTAACCGGCGTGACCTACCCGCCGACAAACGCTTTTTGCGGGATCGTCAACGGCAGGTCCACCGAACTGAGCAATCCCGGTTGGGCGGCAACGACATACGGCACGGCGTTGACGACGCGCATCGCGGTGGCGACCATGGCGCCCGCCCCGGACGTCATCCTACCGATGCCCGCCTTCGCGGGATCTTTCAGCGTCGCCGCCAGCGTGCAGTCGATGTCCGGATCGCCGGAAATCATCACGCGATAGGACAGATCGCCAATCCCTTTGGGCCACTCGGGGGCGACGTCGTGCGCCAGCCGGGTCACGTGCTCGATGACGATGGCCTCCCGGCCGTCGACCACGCCGATCGCCTGCATCCGCAGCGCGCCGCAGGTCCCGGCCTCGACCGTGCCCATCGCCACCTCCAGCGTCCGGTCGGTGACCGCGCGATCGAAACCCTCGCGGACTTCCTGCACCTCGACCCCCAACGCGTCGGCGATCAGGCGGATCTGCCCCTGCCATTCGCCCGCGATGGCGCCGGGGTAGCCGATCCAGGGCTGGTAGTCGAGCGGGCGGCCGAAACCCAGCGCGTCGCTCATGATGTCGGGCACCCCGTAGTCGTCGTACAGGCCGATCTCGAAGGAGTGGATCTTGTCGATCGTCGACGACTGCGTGGACAGCACCAGCGGCAGATAGTCAGCGGCGAAACCCGGCTCGATTCCCGACGCGTACAGCGACACCTGGCCCTGCTTGGCCGCGGCGACCAGCTGGTCGCGCCATTCGGCGGGCTCGTAGGCATGCGGGTTGACCAACCGCGTAGTACTCGTGGTCACGACGTTGATCCCGGCTTCGAGCAGCTTGACGTAATCGGGGATGGCCAACGCGTCGCGCTCCGGCCCGCTGGCCGCATAGATGACGCAGTCGGGTTTGGCCGCGATCAGCGCGTCGGCGTCGTTGGTGGCCCTCAGCCCGATCGGCTCACCGCCGGCCAGTTCACCGGCATCCTTGCCGACCTTCTCCGGCGAGTGCACCCACACGCCGACCAAGTCCAGATTGGGGCGCCGCGAAATGGCGCGGATGGCGATCGAGCCGATGCCTCCTGTTGCCCACACCACCACGCGATGAGCCGTCATCTTGTCCTCCTCAGGTGCGTGCGCGCCGCGCGAACGCGAAAGCCGGGGCGGCCGTTGCCTTTACGCCAACGGCGGGTGGCCGGTATCACCGAGCATTCGACTTGGAAACTACAACCGCGAATCGACGCGGTCAAGGGTTTAAGAAAGCGGGCACTATCTTAATGAACAAATTTTAGGTTAGTCTGCATCGGTGAGGCCCGACGAGCGTTTGGCATGTCGTCACATGGGCGACGCCTGCTGATGTTCACGCTTCGGTTCGACATGCGCGCCCCGCATTGGGGCGCACCGGCCGCCGATCTGTACGCCGCGGCCATCGACATGTGCGCATGGTCGGAAACGCGCGGCGCCGTGTTGGCGGTGCTCTCCGAGCACCACGGCACCGACGACGGTCATCTTCCCGTGCCGTTGCTGCTGGCGTCGGCGGTCGCGGCCCGAACACAAACCTTGGCCATCCTGCTGGCCGCGGTGCCGATACCGCTGTGGGATCCCGTCCGGCTCGCCGAGGAAATCGCCGTGTTGGACCTGATCAGCAAGGGGCGGGTGTCCTATGCGTTCGGGGTCGGGCACCGAATCCAGGAGTACGACCACTTCGGCATCGACATGGCCGGCCGCGGCCGGGCAGCGGATGAAATCCTTGCCGTGCTCGGCCCGCTGGTGCGCGGTGAACCCGTCGAATATCGCGGCCGCACGGTCCGCGTCACCCCGGCATGTGGATCGGCCAACGGACCGATGGTGCTCATCGCCGGCGGCAGCAAGGCCGCCGCACGACGCGCCGGTGCCCTCGGACTCGGCTTCATTTCCCAGACCGAGTCGCCCGGCTTGAAAGAGTTCTACGAAGAGCAATGCCGCGCCCACGGGCACGAACCGGGAATCATCCAGTTTCCCGTGCCGGGGCTTCCCACAACGGTTTTCGTTGCCGACGACGTCGATCAGGCCTGGGATGACTTGGGCCCGCACCTGTTGCACGACGCGCTCATGGCGGCGTCCTATCGCCCCGACGACGATTCGGTCGCCAGCATCACCCGCGCCGACAGCGTCGACGCGCTGCGCGAAGACGGCGGCCCGTACCGCATTTTCACCCCCGACGAGGCGATCGACTACATGCGCCCCGGGCGACTGTTGCCGTTGCATCCGCTGTGTGGCGGCGTCGCACCGGAGGTGGCCTGGCCCTATCTCGAGCGCGCCGCGGCCGCCGCCGCGCGGGCGCACGACCAGTGAGGAGAGCTGCTGATGCGGGTTGTCGTGTGGTCGACGGGGGGAGTCGGGTCGAACGCGATCGATGCCATCCGGCGCCGCCCCGACCTGAAACTGGTTGGCGTGTGGGTACATTCGCCCGACAAGGTCGGCAAGGACGCCGGCGAGCTGGCCGGCGGGGCGCCGCTGGGAGTGTTCGCCACCGACGACGCCGACGCGCTGATCGCGTGCCGGCCCCACTGTGTGGTGTATGCGGCCAGCGGTCCCGAACGCGACGGCGCGGCGGTGCCCGACTATGTGCGCCTGCTGTCGGCCGGCATCAACGTAGTGTCGACGTCGTCGACCAGCCTGGTATACCCGCCGTCCTACTTCGCGCCGAACTGGCGCGATGAATTGGACGGCGCGGCCAAAGCGGGTCGGGCGTCGTTCTACGCGTCGGGCATCTTTCCCGGCTTCGCCTCCGATCAGCTCGCGTTGCTGTTGACCACGCAGTCCAAGAGCATCCGCCGGATCACGGCCAGCGAGGTCGCGCTCAACGACCACTACCCGGTCGCCGACGTGATGATGGACGGGATGGGCTTTGGCCGGCCGCTCGAGTTCGAGCCGATGCTCAAGAACCCCGGCTTCATCGAATTAGCTTGGCAAGCACCGATTTACCTCATGGCGGCGGGACTCGGTGTCGAGGTGGAGGAGATACGCGGTTCGCTCGACCGTGAGCTGACGGACCGGGACATCGAGGTCGCCTTCGGCACGATAAGAGCGGGCACCTGCGGCGCGGTGCGCACGCGCGCCGCGGGGGTGGTCAACGGCCGCGAGGCCATCGTGATCGAGCACGTCATCCGGATGGCCCGCGACGTCGCCCCCGCCTGGCCGGCGTCGGCCTGCGACGCCACCTATCGGGTCGACATCGAGGGAGATCCCGACATCCACTGCGAGCTGACGCTGGGCGATACCGAAGGACACGGGGCCGGGCGGGCCGCCATGGCGGCCACGGCCATGCGCGTGGTCAACGCGATCCCGTATGTCGTCGAGGCGCCGCCGGGGCTGCTGAGCTCGCTGGACATTCCCATGGCGCTGCCGCTTTACGCCTTCGACTGAAGGTGTAACGTGCATCACCAAGATTAGGCCACCTAGGAGTTTGCCGTGTACACACTGCGCTTCGACATGCGCGATCCCGAATGGGCTGCGCCCCCAACCGATCTGTACGCCGCGGCTCCCGAGATGTCCGCGTGGGCCGAGGAGCACGGTGGTCTGGCGGCCGTCCTGTGTGAGCATCACGGGTCCGACGACGGCTACCTGCCGTCACCGTTCCTGCTGGCCTCGGCGGTGGCGGCGCGAACCCAGCGCCTGGCGCTGAGCCTCATTTTGATCCTCCCGTTCTACGAAACGGTCCGCCTCGCCGAGGACATGGCGGTGCTCGACATCATCAGCAACGGGCGGGCGTCGTACATCCTGGCCCTGGGCTACCGGCCCGAGGAGTTCGAGCACTTCGGCGTGCCGATCAAGAAGCGCGGCCGCCTCTGCGACGAGAAACTCGCGCTGCTGCGGCGACTGCTCGCCGGTGAAACCGTCGTCGAGGACGGGCGGTCGATCACCGTGACGCCTCGGCCGCTGACGCCCGGCGGGCCGGGACTGATGTGGGGTGGCGGAACGGTCGCGGCGGCCCGCCGGGCCGGCAGATACGGACTGGGCATGCTGGGCAACGCCAACGCGCCGGGCATGCGCGAGGCCTACGAGGAGGCCTGCCGCGAGCACGGTCATCAGCCCGGACCGACGATGTTTCCCGACCGCAACACGCCTTCGGTGGTGTTCGTCGCAGACGACGTCGATCAGGCATGGAAAGAGATCGGCGAGCATCTGCTGCACGACGTGCGAACGTATGCCGCGTGGAATCCCGGGGACGAGACGACGGCCGGCTTTTCGCACGTCAACACCATCGACGAGCTGCGTGAGACACCGACGTCGCACGTGATCATCTCTGTGCCCGAAGCGATTTCGCGCGTCAAGGCCGGTCAGGTGCTCAACCTGTCACCGCTGTGCGGCGGGCTGCCGCCGGACATCGCGTGGCCGTATCTGAAGCGGGTGGGCGAGGTCGTGCTGCCCGAGGCCTTCGGCTGACCCCTACTCCTCGCCGAACCGGTCGACGAGGTGTGAGTTGACTCCGTCTGGGTCGAGCCGCCGCGCCACCAGGTAACCCGCGCCCACCCAGGCGCGGCGCGACCAGTTACCGAACGACACCCGCGTTCCCGGGGCGCCGGATGCGGCCGGCATCATCTTGACCCGTTCGAGCGCCTCCTTCACGCCGCGCGGGCTCAACGGGTGGGCGTCGGCCAGCGCCCGCAGCAGCGTGTGCGCGACGTCCCGATTGACCACGGGCACACACCATTCCGGTCGCCGGCCGTAGGCCTCGTTGTACTCGTCGAGGAAGTTCTGCCCGACCGTGTTGCCTTCGTCGTACTGGTCGACGCCGGTCCAGCCCATGAACGCATTCCACATGATGGGGTTGAGCCAGGCGTTCTGGAAGGCGGTACCGCAAAACCGGGGCGGATCCCAGCCCAGCGCCTGCAGCGCCGGGTTGACGAACACGATCCCGAAGCCGAATCCGCAGTGCACGATCGCCTGCGCCTTCGCGTCGTGCAGCGCCTGGACCGCGGCCGTCACGTCCCCGGCGGTCTGGGCGATCGACGCCTCGGCCACGATGCGAATGTTCTTGCGCTTGCACGCATCCCGGAAGTTCTTCAGATATGCCTCGCCGACCAGGGACTGCTCCACGAGCACGCCGACCTCGGTGTGACCGCCCTTGGCGAGCAGGTCGGACCAGAAGATCGGCTCGTCGGTGTGCGAGCCCATCGGGTAGGCGAAGAACCACTCGCCGAGCGCGGCGTCGGACCCGGTCACGCTGATGCAGGGGACCTTGAAGCGCTCCTCGATGGCCTCTCGGGTCGGGATCGCGTTGTCCCCGATATTGGGCCCGAAGATGGCCAGGCAACCCGCGTCGCACAACTCGCCGTAGGCGTCGATGACCGCTTTGACCGATCCCTTGGGTAGACCCTCCACTTCGCGGTAGATGATCTCGATCGGTCGATCGATCAGCCCTTGCTCGACGCCCTTCTTGAAGACCAGATCGAACGGTTGCGTCAGGTCCTCGAAATAGGTCTTCGGAAAGCCCTGGGGCAAGCGGAAGTCCATCAGATAGCCGATTTTGATCGGCTCCGCGGTGCTCTCGTAACCCATGTGATCGCTGCCTTATTTGGGTTGGTTGGGGACGCCCGGATACAGCTGCTCGGTCGGCCCCGCGGTGACGTAGCCGCCCAGCTTCGTGATGAGGTGCGGCGCGAACACCGCGCCGTAGACCAGGTGTCCGACGACGATGGCGGCCAGGATCGAGAGCACCGCGGACTGGCCGCGGCTCTTCGCCCTCTTATCCGCCCACATGTCGATGACGTTGCGTCCTTGCGCATCGGTGCGCCCGAGCAGATACGTGAACAGCATCATCTGGATGCCCATGGCCAGCGAGTCGTAGAGCGGGTACTGGTGCTTGGTTCCCTCGAAGATCGCGAGGCCGGGAATCACGTACCCGTAGTAGAAGTTGCCGAGCTGGGCGCCGGTGAAGGCGTTGAAAAACAATGCCCAGCAGATACCGACGACCAGCCCGACCACCAGCAGGGTAATCGGCCTGCGCCAGTTGAACTTTGCGCTCAGCCACCGTCCGAGGGCGGCCCCGGTCACCGCAGGGATGATGAAGTAGGAGACGTAACCGATCGGCACCGCTAACGGCAACCCGCCCCACGTCACGTTCAACGGCCACCAGGACGGCATGCGCGGCAGCGCGGGTGGAAACTGTGCATACATCGCCCAGTCGTAGGGTGACTCGATCCAGGAGAACGAGATCGCCGAAATGCCGAGAAGCAACAGCGGGTGGATGCGGCGGCGCCGGTAGCTCAGGTAGATCCCCGCGATCAGGAACGCGATGCTCGCGATGTAGGAAAAGTACTGGGCCCCGGCCATCGCGGGCGTCATCTGGGTGTTCACCGGCGACCCTCGTCGCTCGGCGCGCGCCGCGCCTCGGGGTCGAAGCGCAGCACCAGGCCGAATATCAGAACAATCAGTCCGAACAGCGTGCCGAGCATGATGACAGCGCCCATGGTGTCACCCTTCCGATGGTTTCGCTTTAAGGTAGTGGATACTATCCTATCGAGATAGTGGATACTATCCCGAAGGCCGTTCGAGGAGTGGACATCGGTGCCCCAGCGAGCAATTAAGCAGCCGACACCGACCACGGTGGCGCGTCGTCCCCGTGGCGAGCCGCGCCGGCTTCTGCTCGACGCCGCCCGGGAGCTCTTCGCCGGCCAGGACTATCGCAGCACCACGACACGTGAGATCGCCCAGGCTGCCGGCGTCACCGAACACCTGCTGTTCCGCAACTTCGGTTCGAAGGCCGCGTTGTTCCGCGAGGCGCTCGTCGTCCCCTTCGTGAGCTTCGTCGACGAATTCGGCCAGACCTGGCAGTCGGTGGTTCCCGAGGAGACCGACGAGCAGGAACTGACCCGGCGGTTCGTCTCGAACCTCTACGACGTGTTCGTCGAACATCAGGGTCTGCTGTTGACGCTGATGGCCGCCGACAGTCTCAGCGACGACGAGAAGGTCGACGCCGGCATTGCCGAGATCCGCCGGGCGGTCACGGTGCTGGGCCAAATCAGCGTGGAAGGCATGCAATTACGGGGATTGCGGTCCGATCACCCCGACCTGCCCGCGCACTCGACCGTATCGATAATCGCCGGCATGGCTGCGCTGCGCTCCACCTACTTCGGCAACAATCCACCGCCGCGGGAGGTGATCGTTGAGGAACTCGTCCAAGCACTCCTACATGGCTTCTTGCACCGCAACGACTGAGATAGGGATCCGACAATGACAAGCCCCAGCGCCGTCGAGTTGTACTACGACCCGTTCGATGTCGAGATCGACGACAACCCGTACCCGGTGTGGAAGCGGATGCGCGAAGAGGCCCCGCTGTACTACAACGAGAAGTACAACTTCTATGCGCTGAGCCGGTACGACGACGTGGTGCGTGAACTGCCGAACTGGGAGACCTACCGGTCCGGCCGCGGCACCACCGCCGACATTCTGTTCGCGAATATCGAAGTGCCGCCGGGCATTCTGCTGTTCGAAGATCCTCCGCTGCACGATCTGCACCGCAAACTGCTGTCTCGCGTCTTCACGCCCCGGCGCATGCTGGCGGTAGAGGACCTGGTGCGCGGCTTCTGTGTCCGCGAACTGGACCCGCTGGTCGGACAGGGCGGTTTCGATTTCATCGCCGATCTCGGTGCGATGATGCCGATGCGGACCATCGGATATCTCTTGGGCATTCCCGAGGCCGATCAGGAAAAGATCCGCGACCGCAGCGTCGCCAACATCGAACTGTCCAGGGATAGCGACCCAGCCGCGGTCGATGCCAATGTGTTCGCGAATTCCATTGCCTTGTTTGCCGAATACATCGAGTGGCGGGCCGATCATCCCTCCGACGACCTGATGACGGAGTTGCTGCGGGCCGAGATCGACGAGCCGGACGGGACGCGGCGCCCGCTGTCGCGGACGGAGGTGCTGTCCTACACCGCGATGATCGCCGGTGCCGGCAACGAAACCACCGCCCGCCTCATCGGTTTCATGGGCCAACTGTTGTCGGATCACCCGGATCAACGCCGCGAGCTCGTTGCGGACCCGTCGCTGATCCCCGGGGCGATCGAGGAGACGCTGCGGTACGAGCCGCCGTCACCGGTGCAGGCCCGTTACGTGGCGCGGGATGCCGAGCACTATGGGCGCGTGGTTCCCGAGGGGTCGTTCATGCTGCTGCTGAACGCGTCGGCCAACCGCGACGAAAGTCACTTCCCGGATGCGGATTGCTACGACATCCACCGCCGCGGAAGCCATCTCAGCTTCGGGCAGGGCCTGCACTTCTGCCTGGGTTCGGCGCTGGCGCGTCTTGAGGCGCGGGTGGCCTTCGAGGAAGTGCTGAAGCGTTGGCCGGACTGGGAAGTCGACTACGCGAACGCCCAGCGGGCGCACACCGCGAGCGTGCGCGGCTGGGCGCGCCTGCCCGTCGTCACGCCATAGGTTTGGGGCTTTTCGTCGCCGAGTGTGAAGTTAGTTTCACCCTCGGCGACGAGCGTGAAGTTAGTTTCACGTTCGGCGAGCTAGGAGCCGCTCTGGTCCACCAAGACCGCGCCGTCGGGCTGGTTTCCCAAGGTCTGCAACGAAATATCGTCGCCTTGGGCGGTAAGGCGCACGATCTCGGCCAGTTGCCCCGGTGCGTCGCACTGCAGATAGTGGTCGGCGCCCGGAATCACCCAGTAGCGGTTGCGGCCCGGCTTGTTCCTTAGATACGTCTGCCAGACGTGGTTGGGGACCCGCAACGGTGCCACGTTGTCGTGGACGCCCCAAATCACCGTCGTGTTGACGTCGCTCGTGGAAAGCGCTTCCAGCCAACCCGTTTCGTCGGCGGCGCGCTCGTGCAGATACTGGATGGTGTCGGGCAGCACCCGGATTCCGTCATTGTGGGCAAAGCTTTTCGCCAGGGCGGCGATCTCCGGGTCTTCCAGCGTGCGTCGCGGCATGAACGTGCTCGCGCCCATGCCGGCCGCCAGCATCTCGGGCGTCGTCGCCGCCGCGGTGGCGCGCGCGGTCGCGGGGTCGAGCAGCGCGGTCTGGAATGCGGTGAGGTTGGCCAGCGGAAGGTAGATGTTGGCGTTGGTCAAGATCAGGTCGACGGGTGCGGCCGACGGGTCCAGGGCGGCCAGCATGCTCACCGCGATCATGCCGACGCTGGTACCGCGGTCATGGGTCAGCATGCGGTATTCGGTGAGTCTCCACACTTGCGTGATCGCATGGACGAGCAGGCGCGCGTCGTCGTAGAGCGAGTACGTGTAGGGCTCGGGTGGTTTGTCGGAAAGTCCGTAGCCGGGAAAGTCCAGCAGGTAGATGTCGAACTCCGCGCTCAGTTCACCCGCCAGTGCGAAATAGTCGATGCTGCTGGTCGGAAAGCCGTGCACCAACACCAATGCGGGCGCGCCGACGGTGCCGCACCGGCGCGTGAACACCGCGACCTCTGCGCCGTCGTTGGCCGCGGTCGTCGAGCGCCATCGCAGCTCGGTGCCGCCGTCTTGCCACTGCGCAAAGATGTCCAAGCTGTCAGCATCGCAGAGGCCGTCGTGGCAGACAACTATCTGCCTACGGGCACGTCACGTGAATGCCGAAGGTGACGTCCCGCAAACCACTTTGGCCGGGTGTGGTCGCCTGGCCGGTCCCGGTCACCGTATAACTCTTGCCGTCCTTGGTCGCTTGCACCTGAGTCGGCGATTTCGTTCCCTGGTAAGGCAATTGGTACTGGCCGTTGTCCAACTTGAGCGAAATGGCGAAGCCGTCGACGGTGGGTGGTTGCTCGTCGGACACGGCCAGCGACACCGATGCGGCATCGTCGTGCACGCTGATCCGGGTGGTCAGGTCGCCCGATTCCGGGGGAGACGCACTCGGTTGGGCCGCCGACCGGGTGCAGTCCACGGCGGCGATCATCGTGTGCTTGTTCCCGTCGATCATGACGGTGGTGCTCGCCAACGCCGGGCCCGAACTCGGGGCGGCGGCCGGGTGATCCCCCTTGGATAAGCACGCCGGCAGGCCGACCGCCAACGCCACCAGGCCGAGGGCGACAGCCGTGTGCGCGACGCACCGCCGATTGTTCCGATTCGTCATCCGTGTCCTCCGCTAGACGCTCAAGAGGACTATAAAGCCTGTTCGTTACGGCCAGGCGTCCCAGCTGATCATGCTGCGCAGCGGCCCGGCGAACACCGGCCGCACCGCCGTTGAACGCCAACGCTCTTCGATGATCGGGGCCAACGCCCCGGTCGTGGTCAGCGGATCCTGGTCGAGGTAGATCACGGTGATGTACTGGTGGTCGGTTCGCCAGCCCCGGGGCAGGTGGCTCCAGCCGGTGCTGGAACTGAACGTCCACGCGCCGGCCGTGACCGGCGTCGCCAGCAGCGCCGGATAGTGCTCGGCATGCAACCACTGCAGCCAGTCGTCCGCCCGGCCGTCGGTGGGTTCCTCAACGATCAGCACGACGCCGCGGTGCGGGCGGAACGGCACCACCTCGGGCGAAACGAGCGCGTGTGGCGAGGATCGCCACTGCAGCAGCCGCAGCCCGGCCACTTGCAGGGATGGCCTGACGACGGGGAAGCGGCCGTTGTCGCGCAGGGTGCGTCCGAGGGTCACGAAGTCGTCGAAGGTCTTCTCGACGGGGTCGGTGACGAGATACTGCACGGCGTTGCCGATCTCGCCCAGGGGTCCCTCGGACGCGAGGCGGCGGTTGGGGTAGTCGCCGTCGGCGATCCAGCGCAACCCGTGCACGATGCCGGGCAGCTGGTATTGCTCGGGCATGTGGTCCAGCAGGTGCCAACGCAGATAACTGTCGTCGTCGGCCGGTGCGGCGGCGGTGAGGCTGAATATGCCTGCCCTGACCCGCATCACGTGGAGCCTCCGGCGGGCGGATGCAGTTCGACCGACAGCTTGGCGGGCCCGCTCATCCCTGCATGTACCCTCCGGCGTCGACGGGGATCGATTGGCCCGTGATGGTTCGGCTGTCGTCGCTGGCGAGGAACAACGCCAGGTTGGCGACGTCGTCGGGGGAGGAGATGTCCTGCAAGGCAACGCCTTTGAGTTGCTTCGCGCGAACCGTGTCGACGTCGACGCCTTGCTCGGTCGCGGTGCGTTGCAACCAGTTGCGCCACAGCTCGGTGTCGATGGCCCCGGGGACGATGCAGTTGCACCGGATGCCGTGCGGGCCGACCTCGAGCGCGACGGCCTTGGTGAACGCGCGCAGGGACGCCTTGGCGGTGACATAGTGCGTCTTGCGGACCATGCCGGAATAACTGACCGTGGACGAGAAGTTCAGGATCGCGCCGCTGCGGCGCTGCAGCATCGAGCGGTTGAGGACCTCGCGGGTGCACAGCATCGCGGCCGTGACGTCGATGGCGAAGGTGGCGTTCCAGTTGTCCAGCGTCTGCTCCCAGATCCAGCGGTCCTGGCCGGGCGCGGCGGCGTTGTTGCACAGGATGTCGACGTGGCCGAACTCGTCGACCGCCCGCGCCACCATGGCCGCGACGTCATTCTCATCGGTCACGTCGGCGCGCATGGCGATGGCACCGGGGCCGGCCGCACGGGCGGCGGCGTGGACCAGCTCTTCACGTCGGGCGGCCAGCAATACCTTGGCGCCCTCACGGACGAACCGCGAGCCCAGCACCGGGCCCAGGCCGGTGCTGGCACCAGTGACGATCGCGACCTTGCCGTCGAGCCGGCCGGTCATTGCGTGGACTTACCAAGCGGATTCATGCCGGGGCAGATTCTAGCGCCCACATGATTCAGCAGGTCGCCGTCGCGATGAACATGCCGACGGCGGCGACCACGAGCACCAGATCGATCAGCATCGCGTAATGACGGGGATGGGCTCGGCGCACGATGGAACGCGTGACGAAGGGTCCGATCATCAAGGCGGCGCCGATGACCAGTCCACGGGCTGCGACGGTGAGGTTGAGCGCACCCAACTGACCGAAGGTGCTGATCTTGCCGGCGTAGAGCACCAGGGCGCTGGCGGCCTCGGACCCGAGAAAGGCGCCGCCGGTGAGCCCGTAACCGGTGAAGATGGGAACGCTCAGCGGCCCCGTGGACAGGACCATACCGGTGAGGAAGCCGACGACGGCGCCGGCGATGGCCAGGTGGCGCAGCCGCACCCGCCATTGCCGAGCCGCCGCGACCCTGCGCACCGGAATCATCGCGAGGAAAAACACGCCGAGCAGGCCGTCGACCACCGCCTGCGGGATGCTCAGCAAGGTGTTGGCGCCGAGCACGGCGGCCGGAGTTCCCGGCAACGCATAGGCGAGCACTGGTCGCCATCGAATCTGCCGCCACCAGGCGGCAACTCGGGCGACATTGGCCATGACCGCCGCAATGCCCATGACGGGCACCGCGATTCGCGGGCCGTACATCATGACCAGCGCGGGCAGCAGCACCAGCGACGATCCGGTGCCTACCAGTCCACCGAGCGCACCGGCGCCCAGGGCGATGAGAAAGAGAACGCAAAGAGCCAGCATGAAAGGACCTTCTCGGCGGCGCGCGGCGCACCGGCCGGGGTCCTCCAGGCTTTTGTCCGTTCAGATGACCGCGTCCCGTCCGGGGGCGCGGTGGCGCCGCTCGGACCAGGCACTCGAAAGTCGGAACCCTAGGCGCTATCGACCACAGGCTACCAAAGATCAATGCCCGCAGCGTCCGTCGGAGGTGAGGCCGCTCGGGTGAACGAGTACTTCGACCATTAGGTCCTTCTCAAATCCGCTAGCGCCCGTGCTAGGGCGTTCCAGAACCGCCCTATGGTCGGTCGCCGCACGACCAGACGCGGCTATTCGTCGCCGCGTTCCACCGGCCTGTCAGGATCCGAGCTCCACTCCGACCACGACCCCGGATACAACGCAGCCTCCCGGCCTGCCGCGGCCAGCGCCGCGATGGTGACCGCCGCGGTGACGCCCGACCCGCAGTAGGCGGCCACCGCGTCGTGACGCTCGATTGCGCGATCGGACAACAGTTGTGCGAGTGCGTCGTCGTCGAGGAAAGTGCCATCGGCGGCGAGGACCGACGTGCTGGGCAGATTCTTCGCGCCGGGAATGTGGCCGGCGACCGGATCGAGGGGCTCCACGTCGCCGCGGTAGCGCTCCGGTGCGCGCGCATCAAGCAGCGTCACGGTGCCTTCGGCGACCCGCTCGGCCATCAGCGTGGGGCGGGCTCCGGCATACAGATCATCTTGGGGCACAGTTACATTCCCGGGCGCCGGATCGACCGGCCCGGTCTCGAGGCGTTGCCCGGCCGAGCGCCACGCGGCCAGGCCGCCGTCCAGAATGCGGACGTTGTCGATGCCGGCCGCGGTGAGCACCCACCAGGCCCGCGCGGAACCGGCGCGATTCCAGTCGTCGTAGACCACCACCAGGCCGCCCTGCCGAATCCCCCAGCGGCGCGCGGCGGCCTCCAGGGCACGACCAGACGGCAGTGGGTGACGGCCTCGGCCGAACACCGTGTGGTCGCTGAGCTCGTCGTCGAGCGACACGTACACCGCGCCCGGAATGTGCCCGTCCAGGTAGGCTGCCCGCCCGTCGGGAGCGTCGACCCGCCAGCGCACGTCCAGGATGGTCACCGGGTCGCCTGCCGAAATGATGTCCGCCAACTCGGCGGCGGTGATCAATACCTGAGTGCGTGCTCCCACCGGATCCTCCTCATCGGTCTCCAGCGAGCCTAGCCAGCACCCCGGGCATACCGGGGGACGTGGGCGGCGTCGGACTTCTGAAACGCTAGGCGGTCTGTTCGGAACGACCGGTCGGGTCGTCGAAGGCCGGCGCCCCGAGCGACGCCAGCATGCCGGCCGCGGCGCGGTGCCAGGTGAAGTCCTCGGCGCGGCGTCGCGCGGAGATGCGTCGCTCCCGCTCGGGCCGACTGGCGATGGCGCTGACCGCTTTTGCGATGGCGGCCGGGTCATTGTCGGCCGACGCCCCGCTGTCCGGCGTGATGATCTCCGTAAGCGCCGACGTTCGCGAAACCACGGCGGGCGTTCCGCACGCCAGCGACTCCAACGCGGCCAGCCCGAACGTCTCGTGCGGCCCCGGCGCCAGCGTCACATCGGCCGAGGCCAACAACTGCGCCACCGCGGTGCGATCGGAGACGAAACCGGTGAAGTCGATCGGCAGGCGCGCGGCCTGTCGCTCCAGCCTGGACCGCAACGGCCCCTCGCCGACGACCACCAGCCGCGCGTCGATACCGGCGTGGCGCAGCGCACCGAGTGCATCGATGCTGCGGTCGACCCGCTTTTCCACCGACAGCCGCCCGCAGTGCACCAGCAACAGCTGCGTCGGTGCGGCCCACCGTTCGCGCACCAGATAGGAGTGGCGGCGCGGATGAAACGTCTGCAGGTCCACACCGAGCGGGACGGTAACGGTGTTGTCGGCGCCGATCCGGTCGAATTCCTCGCGGGCGAAACCGGTGGTGCACACCACGGTGTCGTAGTTCGCCGCGGTGCGCGCGTTGGCGATGTCGGCGAACTTCTGCGCGGCTCTCCGCGGAAGAACCTGTCCGACAAGGCGATCCAAGCGCTCATGAGAGATCATCACCGTCGTGGCGCCGTGATCGCGTCCCCACCGGCCGAGCGACCGCAGGGTGAGGCGGTCCGAAACCTCCAATGCGTCGGGTCGCAGGGCTGCCAGTAGCGCCTTCACCCGTCCCGGCAGCACCGCCCGATAGCCGCCGGTGAAAGGAATCAGGCGGGCCGGCAACGTGATTCGCACCACGCCGGTGTACAGCTGGGCGCGCTCGGCGCATTGACCGGGAACGATCAAGAACACCTCGTGGCCGCTGGCGCAATATTCCGCGCCCAACCGGTCGATCGCGGTGCGGAGGCCGCCGGAGCGAGGGCCATAGAAATTGGCGACCTGTACAACGCGCATAACGTGAGGACACGCGGTGCGCGTGTGCACTCATCAATGCGGGACCGACGGGTGCCTTAACACTGCGTGAACTTCGCTTGCACGGTTGCCCGCGTCGTCCGCAATCGGCATGCTGACGGCCGCGTTCGGGTCAGTCGCCTTTAGGGCCTTCGGCTTTGCTGATCCGCTCGGCGAGGTCGGCGCCCGACAGCTGTGCGTCGAGGAACGCACCGGACCGGGGCAGGCTCAGATGCAGCTGTGATGCCCCGCTGATCGCCACGGTGCCGCGATCGAGAGTGAAGTCGAGGATGTGGCCGCCGGCGCTGCGTTCGTTGTTGAGGAAGTGCAGGTGGTAGCCGGCCACGGAGATGCCCTGTTCGAAGTCGGGAGTGCGGAATCCGACCACGGTGCCCGACACGTCGGTGAAGACGGTCTCGGACTGCTCTTCGGTGGCCTGGGTCAACGGGGGATAGGGCGGCTGCTGCGCCATCACGGTGCGGGTGTGCAGTTCGCGGAACTGCCCGTCGACCCGGATGGCGTAGATCAGGTTGGGGCTTTCGATCTGGCGGTCGATCTCACTCGTCAAATCCATTCGGCGGGTGAGGGTTTGGATTGCGATCTCGAAGTCGGTGTGAAACCTGGTGACCGCCGCGAACGGTGTGCGGTCGGTCGCCGCCGCCCGGCTCGCGGATCCGTCCGCACGCAGCCGATAGCACACCCCGTCCAGCACCACCATCTCGCCGTCGAGATGGTTGAAGGTGCCCAGGCCGAAGTCACCGTGCCGCAGCAGATCGGCCACGGTGACGTCGCCGTCGTATACACCCTCGAGCAATGCGCTGATCGTGGAGAACTGATAGACCTCGTTGTCGGCGTCTTGATGCGCGAGAAGCCCTGTCGCCCAATTGCGGAATCGCTCGTACGCGCCGGAATGCTTGTCCATGATCCCTACTCGAACGGGTCGTCGTGTAATTGTTCGGCCAGGTCGACGTTGTGGCTGTAATCCACCGGAACGTCTATCAGCGAGGGTCCGTCCTCGGCCAACGCCTGGCGTAACGTGGCGCTGAACTCGTCCAGGCTGGTCACCCGATACCCATTGGCGCCGAAAGCCGCTGCGTAGGAGACGATGTCGTAGTCGCCGAGCTGGATCCCGGACTTGCGGCCGTATTTGAGGGCTTCCTGAAAGCCCACCATGTCGTAGGTGTTGTCGCGAAAGACGATGTGAGTGAACGACAAACCCAGCCGGGTTGCGGTCTCGAGCTCCTGGCTGGAGTACAGAAACCCACCGTCCCCGGAGACGGACACGACCGGCGTACCGGGCCGCGTCAGGCACGCGGCCATCGCCCAGGGCAGAGCAACCCCAAGGGTCTGCTGCCCATTGGAGAACAGCAGTCGGCGCGGCTCGTATACGCGGAAGTGGCGGGCCATGTAGATGTAGACCGAGCCGATGTCGCAGGCGATGGTGGCATCGTCGACCAGTTCCTCGCGCAGCCGCAGCACAACGGCGACCGGATTGAGGCCGGCGCCCTCCGGCTTTCGAGAGCCCGCGGTGATATCGATGTGCGACAAGCGTTTTCGCAGCACGTCGATCTCGTCTTGATATTCGTTCGCGAGGGTGAGGTCGGTGAGTGTGTCCGTCAAGGCGGCGAGAGTGGCAGCGATGTCGCCCAGCAACTCGTTCGTCGGCTGATAGTTGTTGTCGATCCCGGCCGGAATCGAGTCGATGTGCACCACGGTGCGGTCGACGTCGCTGTTCCACAGTCCCGGGTCATATTCGACGGCGTCGTAGCCGACAGTGACCAGGACGTCGGCTTGACCGACGATGACATCGCCGGGCTGGTTGCGGAACAGGCCGACCCGGCCCAAGAAGTTGTCTTCCAGCGATCGTGACACCACCCCGGCGGCCTGAAACGTCTCCACCACCGGCAGACCCGTGGTGGCGATCAGGGCGCGCAGCGCCAGGCAGCTGTCCGGATCGGCGCCGCGGCTACCGACGAGAAGCGCGGGGCGGCGCGCGGCCCGGATCACCTCGGTGGCCCTGCGGATAGCGGACGCCGGGGCCGCCGCCAACTCGGGGATCGGAAGGCGGCGGGTGATGCCCGCTGTCGTGGGTGCGGCCAACACGTCGGCGGGCAGCACGACGGCGGCCGCTCCGCGCGGCTCGGCGACCGCGGCGCGAAAGGCGGTGACGGTGGCCTCGGCGACATCGTTGGGGTCGTTGACCTCTCCGGTGAACTTGGTCACCGTCTTGAGCAATGCGGCGGCGTCCATCGACTGATGCGTCCGCTTGAGCCGGTCCTCCCGGCGCACCGCGCCGCATAGCGCGACCACCGAGTCCTGTTCGGTGTTGGCGGTCAGCAGACCGGTGGCCAGGTTCGCGGTGCCGGGCCCGGACGTCACCAGTACGACGCCAGGGATGCCGGTGAGCCGCCCGGTCGCTGCGGCCATGAACGCCGCGTTTTGTTCATGGCGGCACACGACGAGCTGCGGTCCACCGTCCACCAGGGCGTCGTACACGGCGTCGATCTTGGCGCCGGGCACACCGAATACGTACTGCACGCCCTGCGCCGATAAGACGTCGACGATCTTTTGGGCGCTGCGCACGGGCTCACCCTGTTCTGTGGACGCCATGTTGCCCAGTCTGGCCGCTGGCGCCGCTATGCGCTCGTCGGCGGCCCGAACCAACGCTGCAGCGCCGCGCGCAGGGCCGCCTCGTCGGCCGGCCCGAATTCGTCGGCGGCCCATGCGACATAGCCGTCCGGCCGGATCAGCAGCGCCGCGGCGGGCCGCTCGGCGATGCTCGCCGTGACGGTGTCGACACGATCGGTCCAGCCACTTGCCGTGTCCGCGACGGCGCCGTCGAGGTCGAGCAACACCGGGCGAGCGTCGTGCAGCAGCTCGGCGACGCGCCGGCCGTCATCGAGCCTTAGGTCCGGCACCAGGCAGCCCGACAGTCTATGGTCATCAGCTACGTCGTACCGAACATCGTTGCCGGCCAGCAGCTTCGCCATGTGCCGGGCGGCGTCGGGAAGGGCGAACAGTTCGCCCATGAGCGTTCGTAGCGCAGCGACTTCGGGCCCCGGCGCCATGAGGGCGGTCTGCGACATCGAGTGCATCATGACGCGCTGACCCACGGGGTGGCGCTCGGACTGGTAGGTGTCGAGCAGTCCGGCCGGCGCCGTTCCCATGAGCTCGGCCGCCAGCTTCCAGCCCAGGTTCATCGCGTCCTGCAGGCCAAGGTTCAGGCCCGGCCCGCCCATGGCGCTGTGCACATGGGCGGCATCGCCGAGCAGCAGAACGCGCTTGTCGCGGTAGCGCTCCGCGTGGCGTGTGTTCTGCCCGTTGATCCGGCGCAGCGCGTGGGGCCCCGGGCCTTTCGGTTCCTCGAACGGCAGATCCACGCCGAGGACGCGACGCGCGCTCTCGCGCAGTTCGGCCAGGCTCATCGGTTTGTCCTCCACCGGCGGCCCGAACTCGATGGTGCCGAACAGCGAGCGGCCCGGTTCGAACTCGGCATAGATCAGCCCGCCGCAATCCAATCGTGTGTGACCGAACGCAATCCGGCCGAACCCGGGAACTTCGATGCCGCCGTCGGCGCGGCGGAGTCCGTCGGGGATGTGCACGTGGGCCAGCCGCCCGACGGTCTGCGATGTGTACCCGGGAAACCCGATGCCCACGGTCTTGCGGACCAGGCTGCGCCCACCGTCGGCGCCCACCAGATAACCGGCGTCGATGCGATACTCGCGCTCCGGCGAGGACACGGTCACCGCAACGGAATCCGCTTCCTGCCGCAGGCCGGTGAGTTGGTGCGCCCAGCGGATGTCCACTCCGAGGTCCCGCGCCCGCTTCTCCAGTAGCCGTACCACCCGGGGCTGCTGGATGGGCAACGCGTACATCGGGTTATCGGGCACTTGGGAGAAGTTCAGCGTCATGGCCGCGAAGATCCACCCGTAGACCGGTTGCGGGGGATTGGGGTCACCGGTGAACTCCCGGTACAGGCCGCGCAAGTCGAGCATCCGAACCACTTGGCCGACAAGGCCGTTCGCCTTCGGCTCGGAGCTGGGACCGGGCAGGGCGTCCAACACGACGGGCCTGATGCCGGCCAGCGCCAATTCGCAGGCCACCAGCAGTCCGTTGGGCCCGGCGCCGGCGATGACGACGTCGGCGTGTTCGTCAGCCATGACGTGCCTTCTTTCTGGTGGGTTCGGGTAGTCCGGCGCTGACGGCGGCGAAGCCCTCGCGGATCAGGGCGGTGATGGCCACCGGCGGATCGGCCCGCACGTAGGCGTCGGCGGCGGCGTCGCCGACCGCCCGTACCACGGCCATCACCAACCGGGGGTACAGGTCGTGATCGGGGTCGGTCCCCGTGCGTTCGGCGATGACGTTGAGTAACTCGTCGAAGAGGTTGTGCGGCAACGAATTCCGCACTTGCGGATGCATGACGAGCTTGCGGACCTCGACGAGCTCTTGGCGGCTGGGGACGCGGTTCTCGTCACCGTGCACATCGCCGAAGTCGGCCTCCAGGGGTTCCAGCACGGCATGGGTGAGCGCGGTCCAGAGCGGTTCGTCGGCGGGCCGCTGCCGCAGCGCATCGACGCTGCGACGCACGCGTTCGGCCTGCCGGTAGGCCAGCGCCTCGTATTTGCCGCTGAAGTAGTTGTTGAACGTGCGCAGTGAGACGCCGGCCAGGTTGGCGACGTCCTCGCGCGTCACGTTTTCCAGGCCGCGCTCGAAAGCCAGCCGCAACGCGGCGTCACTGAGCGCGCGCCGGGTGTCGGCCTTCTTGCGCTCCCGGAGCCCGCTCATAGCGCCCAACGTACGCCGAACTTGCCCGGTGGGCAAGATTGCCTAGTGGGCAATTTTCGCCTAGCGCGTGCCCCAGTCCCACCGGGGTGTGGTGATCAGAGTCTGGCCGCTGATGCGTGTTTCGCCCCAGTCCTTGTACAGCTCGATTTCGACGGCCTCGCCGTCGGAGCCCTCGCCCAGCGGACTTGTGCCCAAGGATTCCAGCAGCGTGCGGGAGTGGGTGACCACCACGACCTGGGTCTTCGCGGCGGTGGTGCGGATCAGCGAGGCCAGCGGTGCCACCAGGTCGGGGTGCAGCGAGGTCTCGGGCTCGTTGAGCACCATCAGCGACGGCGGTTGCGGGCTCAACAGCGCGGCGGCCCACAGCAGGAAACGCAGTGTGCCATCGGATAACTCGGCTGCGCGCAGTGCGCGCAGCATGCCGCGCTGACGCAGCTGGAGGTCGAACAACCCATCATGGATGGCCACCGAGACGGTGGCGCCGTCGAACGCCTCGGCGACCGCCCGGGTCAGGTCGTCGAACCCCGATTCGAGGATCGTCTGGATCGCGGCCGCGAGGTCGCTGCCGTCGTCGGCGAGCACCGGGGTGCGGGTGCCCACCTGCGGGTGGCGCGCGGGCGCCCCCGCGTCCACCCGAAAGCCGTCGTAGAACCGCCAGCCGCGCAATCGTTCTCGCACGGCCGCCAGCTCGGGTAGCGCGTGCGGGTGGGCGTACTCGGCGAGCACGCTGTGATACGACGGCAGGGTCCGGGACAACTCGTCGAAACCGCCGCCGGAATCCGCGCTGGCCTCGGCGAAGACGCGCGATCGTCGCACCAGCGTCGTGCTGGGCCGCAGCACCGGACCGGCGAACAGCACCTCGCGTTTGATCTCCGGATCGCGGGCGAACACCGACTCCCCGGCAGACTGCGGCAGGCCCAGATCCACCAGGTAGCCGAAATCGTCTGCGGCGAAACCCATTTCGAGGGACACGGGCCGGGTGCGCACGGTGCCCTCGGTTTTCCCGGAGCGTCGCGCGCCGGCCGGCTGCTCGGGGCCGGCCCACAGCACCGATTGCAACCCGCCCTCGCGGGCCAGCGACCCGATCACCTCGCCGCGGCCGCAATCGGCTAGCAGCCGCAGCGCGCGATACAGCGACGACTTGCCGGCGCCGTTGGCGCCGGTGATCACCGACAGCCGGCCCAGCGGCAGGATCACCTCGCGCAGCGAGCGATACCCGCGGATCGCGACGGTGTGCAGCATGGGCCCGACTGTACGGTCGGGCACCGACGGGCCCTACTCCTCCTCGTCGCCGTCGTCGACCGCGGCGGCGAGAAGCTGCACTTCCTCGAGATCCATCTCGTTCTGCAACTCGCGCAACACGATGTCGTCGATCAGGTTCTGGTTGCGCAGCGCGGTGATCTCCCGGCGCTTGTGTTCGAGCACGCCCAGCCGCACCCGGCGGACCTTCTCACGACCCTTGAGGATGCGGGTGTCCGGCGAACCGTTTTCGGTCGCCAGGACCAACGCGGCCTTTTCCTCATATTCCTTCTGTAGCCGCCGCCTGAGCTCGTCGCTGAGGCCGACCTCGTCGGCGACCGTGGGCAGTGCGGCCAGGGCGGCCTGCGTGCCCCGACAACGAGCCAGTTGCAGCTCCTCGGCGTGGGTGGCGTCCTCGGGCATGTTCGCCCAGCGGACGACGGCGGGCAGCGTACTGCCCTGCACCAACACGGTCACCAGGATGACGACGGTGACGATGAAGATCAGCAGGCTGCGGTCGGGGAACGGCGCGCCGCTCAGCGTCGTTACCGGCACGGCCACCGCCGCGGCCAGCGAGACGGCGCCCCGGAATCCCGCCCAGACGGTGACGAAGCGTTGCCGCCAGGTGACCCGACGTTCGCGTTGCACCTCGCGGCGGTCGATGAGCCGGATCAGCAGCGTGGTGATTTCTCCCCAGAAGATGCGAGACACGATGACCACGCCGGTGATCACCAACGCCACGAACAAGGCGTGGCGAACTCCGCCGTCGACGCCCACGATGCCGCGCAGCGCACCTGGGATCTGGACGCCGACGAACACCCACAACGAGCCGTTGAGCAGGAATGTCGCGATGTCCCAGAAGGCGAAGGACTGCAGC
>NZ_LZMG01000026.1:0-571 GCF_001673615.1 Mycobacterium sp. 1245499.0 | reverse complement strand
CCGTCACCGCTGGTCGGGGCGGTGGGCGCGGGCTCGTTGGCGGGCTCGGGGTTGTAGTCGACCAGAAACTCGTGCCAGCTCGGATCGACGGACGAGGGGTCGTCGCGGAACTTGCGGTACATCTCCTCGACCAGCCATTCGTTTTGCCCGAACGGTGAACTTATGTTGCTCACGACCGCAGTTCGCCTCAATCCTTCTTTTTCGCAGGCGCATTCCCGCGGCGCCTGCACCCTTGTCGGCCCCGGATGGCCGAACACTCATACCCATGGCGGTACCCATTGTTCCGCCCTATAAAGGCTAACCTTTCACCGCCGATCCGCCAGGCTGACCGGGGCACCGGGTGGGGGCTAGCCCGGCCGCGCTTGCGATCGCCACGGCCGCGCTTGCGATCACGGCTAGCCGGCTTCGTGGACCGGGGGGACCAGATGCAGCGCGCGGGGCCAGCGCACGGGCGGTGTGCCGAAAGCCCGGCCGGCGTTGCGGATCATCTTCTTGCCGGCGAGGTAGTTGCCGACGGCGCCCACCACGACCCCGACCCCGACCGGCAGCAGTTTGCCGAACAGCAGGGCGC
>NZ_LZMG01000025.1:0-641 GCF_001673615.1 Mycobacterium sp. 1245499.0 | reverse complement strand
CGCGTTGATCACCGCGTCGATCCGGGCCCGCGACGGCGACATCACCGCCGGCCTCACCGACGCCATGCGATGGCTCGCCGACCACGTTCCCATCTACGCGGTCAACGTGTTGCTGAGCACGGCCACCGACATGTGGGCGCTGCGCTACCCCGAAACCCATCAGCTCTACATTCTGGATCGATCCGACGAGGCGGCGTCGCATGACGCGGAATTCGACTTGTGCACCAAGCGGATTCACGCCCGGTCGGAGCATCTGTGTGAGCGGTCGTCGGTGGTGTTCGCCACCGAGGTGATGGACGACGAGCCACGCTGGCGGCTGCTGCCGGCGGGCGAACTCTTCCATGTCGATGCGGATCTGCACATCCACCGCAGCATGATCCTGCCCGACCCGCCCAAACATCTGCTGCGTCGCGAGGACCTGAGCTCGCCGGTGGAGGAGTCGCAGCACGCCCTGCCGAACACCCGGCAACTGGCCTGATCGGTGCTGGCAAGGTAGACGGCGTGACAACCAAACGCGCGCTGGTGCTGGCCGGTGGGGGAATAGCGGGAATCGCCTGGGAGACAGGTGTTCTGCGGGGCATCGCTGACGAGTCACCCGCGGTGGCCCGGCTGCTGACCGAGTCGGACGTGCTGGTCGGGAC
>NZ_LZMG01000024.1:0-30469 GCF_001673615.1 Mycobacterium sp. 1245499.0 | reverse complement strand
CAGCGCCGGGCACACGGACGGCCGGGGGCCGGATCCCGTCGAAGGTGGCGCCGAATTCCAGGGCGGCCTCGGCGCCGCGCTCGGCGACGGCGGCCACGATGGGCCGGACCTTGGGCAGCACCGCCTCGACGTCGGCACCGCCGCGGGGCAGCGCCGACCGCAATCGCGCAGCCGTCAGCTCCGCGCCCCGCAGGTCGATACGGGCCATCGGCGACGGTTGGGTCGGGCTCACGCTGTCCATTGTCCCAGAGGAACTCAAGTCGATATTCGACCGGTACAGTGCCGGTATCGAGGCCATACCCCGCGCTGAAACGTAGCGCCGACCCAGGGAGCCGCCATGTCCGCCAAGGATCACCCCAACAACGCCCCGGGTGTCCCGATGGTGTTTCCGCCCTGGTTCGAGCGGTTTCAGATCAAGTACTTCAACCCGGCGGTCAAGCCGATCGCCCGCTTTCTGCCCGGGACGGCGACGATCAAGCATCGCGGCCGCACCTCCGGCAAGCCGTACGAGACCATCGTCACGCCCTACCGCAAGGGCAACGTGCTGGCGATCGCGCTGGGTCACGGCAAAACGAACTGGGTGAAGAACGTGCTGGCCGCGGGCGAGGCCGACGTGGAGTTCAGCCGCCACCGGACCGTGCACCTGACCAACCCGCGGATCCTGCCCGCCGGCTCGGACGGCGCCGGTCTGCCGGCGATGGCGCGCCTGCAGCTGCGCCGGATCGGCGTTTTCGTCGCCGACATCGCCTGAGGCGCCCCGCGCGGCCGACGGTCCGGCGTCGGGCGCCCACTCGGCGCGCCCGGAAGCCCCACCTACATGTCGAGGCCGATGTCGAGCACCCGGACCGAATGGGTCAGGGCGCCGACGGCCAGATAGTCCACCCCCGTCGCGGCGTAGGCGGCCGCGTTGTCGAGGCTGAGCCCGCCCGAAGATTCCAGCAGCACGGCGGGTGCGCGCGCGTCGCGGCGCTGCACGGCCATCTGTGTCTGCCACACCGGGAAGTTGTCCAGCAGGATCAGCTCGGGCTTCTCGGGCAGCACCTCGTCCAACTGCTCGAGTGAATCCACTTCCACCTCGCAGGGTAGGTCCGGTGCCGCGTCGCGCACGGCCCGCAGCGCGTCGACCACCGATCCCGCGGCCACCACGTGGTTGTCCTTGATCAGGGCGGCGTCGCCGAGCCCGAGCCGGTGGTTGACGCCGCCGCCGACCCGGACCGCGTATTTCTGCAGCACGCGCAGGCCGGGCAGCGTCTTGCGGGTATCGCGCACCTGGGCCTTGGTGCCGTGCACGGCGGCCACCCAGTGTGCCGTCGTGGTGGCGATCCCGGACAGGTGGCAGATCAGGTTGAGCATGGTCCGCTCGGCGGTCAGCAGGCCGCGGGTCTCGGCTCGCAGCGTCAGCACCGACTCACCCGGCTGCAGGTGGGCGCCGTCCTCGACGCGATCGACGACCTCGTAGCCGCGGGCGCCGAGCACCTCGTCGAGCACCAGCAACGCGATGTCGATCCCGGCGATCACGCCCGGCTCGCGGGGCACCATCGACGCGGTCGCCACCGCCTCGGCGGGCACCGTCGCCAGGGTGGTGATGTCCGGCCCGTAGCGCAGATCCTCCACCAGGCCGCGCTTGATGGTTTCGCGCGCGGCGGTCAGTTCGCAGTCGGACATCGCGGTCATACGACCGCCGCCAATGCCTCCACCAGCACCGCGCTCTGGTCGTCGGCCAGGCGCAACACGTTGCTGCGTCCCAGCTCCGAGGCGGTCCGCGGGTACTCGGCGCGATGGTGGCAACCGCGACTCTCGGTGCGGGCCAGGGCGGCGGTCGTGACCGCGCGGGCGGCGACGGCCAGCGCGACGTCCTCGAAGTCGCGGCGGCCGGTAACGGGGCGGACCTTCGCCTGCGCCAGCACGGTCGACAGCCGGGTGAGGCCGGCGGCGTCGCGCACCACCGACGCGTCCCGGCTCATCGCGTGCTGCAGGTCGGCGCGCGCCGGCGCGGTGTGGACGAGCGGCTCGGGGGCGACCGCGTGCACCCGCCCGGTCGCCGCGGCGTGCGCGGCCGCGGCCCTGCCGGCCCGCCCGCCGACGACCAGCCCTTCCAGCAGGCTGTTGGACGCCAGCCGGTTGGCGCCGTGCAGTCCGGTGCGTGCCACCTCGCCGGCGGCGAACAATCCGGGCAGTTCGGTTTGGCCGTACACGTCGGTGACGATGCCGCCGCAGCTGTAATGCGCCCCGGGGACAACGGGAATGGGTTGACGCACCGGATCGATGCCGGCGGCCAGGCAGGCGGCCGTCACCGTCGGGAACCGGTTGGCGAAGTCACCGATGTGGCGCGCGTCGAGGAAGACGCAGGCATCGCCGGTGGCCTTCAGCCGGGTGTCGATGGCCGCGGCGACGACGTCGCGGGGCGCCAGATCGCCCATCGGGTGGACGCCGGCGGTCACCGAATTGCCTTGGGAGTCAATCAGTCTCGCGCCCTCGCCGCGAATGGCCTCGGTGATCAGCGGGCGCCGTCCGCTCGCGGCGTCGGGGGTGAACAGCATCGTGGGGTGGAACTGGATGAATTCGAGATCGCTGACCGCGACACCGGCCCACAGGGCCAGCGCGATGCCGTCGCCGGTGGAGCCCTCGGGGTTGGTGGTCGCGCCGTACAGGTGCCCGAGGCCCCCGGAGGCCAAGATCACCGAGGGCGCGCTGATGATTCCGTAGCCGTCCGGGTTGCCCGCCAGGACGCCGTTCACCGCGGCGCCGTCGTGCAGCACGCGCAGCGCAACATGGCCGGTGCGGATGTCCAGCGTGCGGGCCGCGTGGTCCAGCGCGCGCTGCACCTCGGCACCGGTGGCGTCGCCGCCGGCGTGCACGATGCGGCGCCGGGAGTGTCCGCCTTCGCGGGTCAGCGCCCATTTGCCCGGCGCGGACTCGTCGAATCGTGCTCCGTCGCCGACCAATTCGGCGACCGCCGCATATCCGTCGGCGACGATCGAGTACACCGACTGCGGGTCGCACAGGCCGGCGCCGGCGACCACGGTGTCGGCGACGTGGGCCTCCACCGAGTCGTCGTTGTCGGGCAGCACCACCGCGATGCCACCCTGCGCGTAATGGGTGGCGGTCGCCCCCCGCGCCTGGTCAGCCTTGCTCAGCACGACGACGCTGCGCCCGGCACGGTGTGCGGCCAGCGCGGCGGCCAATCCCGCGACGCCGGTGCCGATCACGACGACGTCGGCGCTGTGCGTCCACTGGGGACGGACGATCATTCGCCACCGCCCGGCTGCCCGATTTCGATCATTCGCTGTACGCTGCGCCGGCCGGCGGCGGCGACGTCGGGGTCGACATCGACCTCGTCGGCCCCCTCGACCAGGCAGCGCAGCAGGGCCGCCGGGGTGATCATCTTCATGAATTTGCAGGAGGCGCGGTCGTTGACGGCGCGGAAGTCGACTTGCGGTGCCGCCCTGCGCAATTGGTAGAGCATGCCGACCTCGGTGGCGACCAGCACCTTGCGTGCGTCGGTCTGGTTGGCGGCCTCCAGCATGCCGCCGGTGGACAAGATCTTCACCCGGTCCGGCGGGAAGGCGCCCTCGCCCGCGAGGTACAAGGCCGAAGTGGCGCAACCACATTCGGGGTGCACGAAGAGCTCGGCGTCGGGATTGGCGCGGGCCTGGTCATTGAGTTCGTCGCCGTTGATCCCGGCGTGCACGTGGCATTCGCCCGCCCACACGTGCAGGTTCTCGCGGCCCGTCATGCGACGGACATGGGCGCCGAGGAACTGGTCCGGGCAGAACAGCACCTCGCGGTCGGGGTCGATCGACTCGACGACCTCGACCGCGTTGGACGAGGTGCAGCAGATGTCGGTGAGGGCCTTGACCGCCGCCGTGGTGTTGACGTAGGAGACGACGACCGCGCCGGGGTGGTCGTCCTTCCAGGCGCGCAGTTCGTCGGCGGTGATGGAATCGGCCAGCGAGCAGCCGGCGCGCTGGTCCGGGATGAGCACGGTCTTGTCCGGGCTCAGGATCTTGGCCGTCTCGGCCATGAAGTGCACCCCGCAGAACACGATGGTGTCCTCGGGCGCCTCGGCGGCGATCCGCGACAACGCCAGCGAGTCGCCCACGTGGTCGGCGACGTCCTGGATCTCGGGCAACTGATAGTTGTGCGCCAGCACGGTGGCGCCGCGCAGCTTCGCCAGGCGGCGAACCTCGGCGGCCCATTGCTCATCCCCGGCCACGCCGGCGTAGCCGGTGGGCGAGTTGGTGATGTCGGCGATCATGCTTTCGGCGAGCGTGTCCATGCGATTGATAACCGTCATGGCGGCTCCTTTCAGCCCAGGAGGTTTTCGACTTATAATCGAAAACATGGCCCATGGTAGCACCGCCCACGAAGTGCTCGCGGTCGTGTTCCAGGTTCGCGAAGCGAGCGAACAGGTTACGAAGGGACGCCCCCCGGCGAAACCGCAGCTGAACGTGCTGTTATGGCAGCGCGCCCGGGATCCACAACAGGGCAAGTGGTCGCTGCCGGGCGGTCGGCTGCGCAACGACGAGGACATGATCACCTCGGTGCGGCGCCAGCTCGCCGAGAAGGTCGACCTCAAAGAGCTGGCGCACCTGGAACAACTCGCGGTGTTCTCCGACCCGCAGCGGGTGCCCGGCGCCCGAGTGATCGCGTCCACCTTCTTGGGCCTGGTGCCCTCCCCCGCCAGCCCCGAACTACCGCCGGACACCCGCTGGCACCCGGTGAACTGCCTGCCGCCGATGGCCTTCGACCACGGCCAGATGGTGGACAACGCCCGCACCAGGCTGAACGCCAAACTGTCCTACACCAACATCGGATTCGCTTTGGCTCCAAGGGAATTCGCGCTTTCCACGCTGCGGGACATCTACGGCGCCGCGTTGGGCTATCAGGTCGACGCGACGAACCTGCAGCGGGTGCTGGCCCGGCGCGGCGTCATCACGGCGACCGGCACCATCGCGCAATCCGGCCGCAGCGGCGGACGCCCGGCCGCGCTGTACCGGTTCACCGACGCGGCGCTGCGGGTCACCGACGAGTTCGCCGCACTCAGGCCGCCCGGGTCGCCAGGCTAGGCTTGGGCGAAAGGCGGGCGACGCGGGGGTGAATCGCGTCTGACCTGGCTAGTGTGACGAGAAGTCGCTCACAGTGCGGCGATTGCGTTTTGGTTACCTGCCGTTCGTACGCAAGAATGCCGGGTGGCCACGAAGGGAGCCTCAATGGCTGAGCTCGGCAACCTGGCAGGCACGCAGGGTGCGGAATGGATCGCCCGCCCGCCACACGAGGAACTGCAGCACAAGATTCGTCCACTGCTGCCCTCGGACGACCCGTTCTACCAGCCGCCACTGGGCTTTCAGCACGCCGAACCCGGGACAGTGCTGCGCTCGCGCGACGTCGAGCTGGCGTTCCTGGGCTTGATCCCGCAGCCGATCAAGGCCGTCCAGCTGCTGTACCGCACGATGGACATGAACGGCGAGCCAGAGGCCACCGCCACGACGGTGATCGTCCCCGCCGAGCTGGCGCCGGGGCGTCCCTGCCCGGTGCTGTCCTACCAGTGCGCGATCGACGCCGTCTCGTCCCGCTGTTTCCCGTCCTACGCACTGCGGCGCCGGGCGAAGGCGCTGGGCGCGATCGGCCAGTTCGAGCTTTTCCTGATCGCCGCCGCCGTCGCCGAGGGATGGGCCGTCTCCGTGCCCGACCACGAGGGCCTGCGCGGCCTGTGGGGCGCACCGTATGAACCCGGCTACCGCGTCCTGGACGGCATCCGGGCCGCGCTGAGTTCGGAGCGCCTCGGTCTGTCCGCCGAGGCGCCCATCGGGCTGTGGGGGTACTCCGGCGGCGGACTGGCCAGCGCCTGGGCCGCCGAGATGTGCGCCGAGTACGCGCCCGAACTGGACATCGTCGGGGCGGTGCTGGGCTCCCCCGTCGGGGACCTGGGCAACACCTTCCGCCGACTCAACGGCAGCTTCCTGTCGGGGCTGCCCGCGCTCGTGGTGGCCGCGCTCGCGCACATCTACCCCGATCTGGACCGGGTGATCCGCGAGCACACCAACGAGGAGGGGCGCGCGCTGCTGGACTCGCTGGAGAAGATGACGACGGTGGAAGCCGTCGTGCGGATGGCCGGCAAGGACATGGGCGACTACCTCGACGAGCCGCTCGAGCAGATCCTGTCCACCCCGGAGATCACGCACGTCTTCGACCACATCAAGCTGGGCGCCGCCGTTCCGACGCCACCGGTGCTGATCGTGCAGGCCGTGCACGACTACCTGATCGACGTCCACGACATCGACGTGCTGGCCGACGCGTATTCGGCCGGCGGCGCGCGGGTCACCTACCACCGCGACGCCTTCAACGAGCACATGATGCTGCATCCGCTGTCGGCGCCGATGGCGCTGCGCTGGCTGACGGATCGCTTCGGAGGCCGCCCGCTGACCGATCACCTGGTCCGGACCACGTGGCCGACGATGTTCAACCCGATGACCTACGTCGGCATGGCCCGGCTGATGAAGATCGCGGCCAAGGTCATCACGGGCCGCAAGATCGGCCGCCGTCCGCTATGACACGGGCGCTTCGGCGCCTCCCCCTCGCGCCGGCACCCCACCGGCGGGCCCCGGCTGCGGCGGAAACGCACCCAGGTCGTCGCGCGCGTCGGCGGCCACCCGCACGGCGTAGACCAGGGCCGCGATTCCGGCCGGCCACAGCAGGCTGACCGCGATCTGCAGCGGACCGTCGGAGAAGAACACCGGCGGCGCCTGCGTGACGTAGGCGACCGACGGGGTTTTCGACAGCGGCACCGCATTGAAGTCCAGCGCTCCGTAGCTCAGCCGCACCAGGCCGGCCCCCACCGCCGAGGCCGCCGCGGCGGCGCCCACCATGCCGGCCGACAGCGCGATGACCATTCCCGGTCCGCGGTGCTCGCGCCACTGCCACACCCAGACCGAGCCCACCACGGCCAGCGCGGTCAGCAGCCCCAGCATCAGGGCGGGGGCGACGAAGAAGTGCTCGGACTCGTTGCCCAGATAGTCGTGGACCCGCTCGCCCGAGCGGGTGAGGGCCACCACGGCGCGAATCGGCGGGGCGATCAAGGCCCACAGCCCGCCGATCGCCAGACCGGTCGCCGCCGACGCAAGCGCCACCACCAGGAGCGCGCGCCTGCGGCTCGACGCGGTGGTGGGCGCGGAAAGTTCGGCGGTGTCCGCCTTGGTCTGCTCGGTCACCGTTGCGTCTCCAGATCGGCGGAATCGACCTCGCCGTGCCGCGAACAGCGGGCCCGCCAGCCGTCGGGGCGCACCTGCACCACCATCCGGCGCCCGCATGCCGCGCAGAAGCGGGGAGGCTCAAGGCCCAGCTGGGCCGCTGTCGGCACGGCGGTGCCCCCTAATTCCCCGGTGTAGACGTTGTAGACGCCGGCACTGACTGCCGCTCCCAGGGCGCCCAGATCGCCAACCACAATCTTCAACCTAGCCGCGGCCGCCGGCCTACAAGCTGGCGTTGAGCCCCTTGAGGGGCATCTGCAGGTCGTCGAGCAGTTCCAGGTCGGATTCGGCGGGGCGACCCAGCGTGGTCAGGTAGTTCCCGACGATGACGGCGTTGATGCCGCCCAGGATGCCCTGCTTGGCGCCCAGGTCGCCCAGGGTGATCTCGCGGCCACCGGCGAACCGCAGCATGGTGCGCGGCAGCGCCAGGCGGAAGGCGGCCACCGACTTCAGCGCCTCGCTCGCCGGCATCACCTCCAGGTCGCCGAACGGGGTGCCCGGCCGCGGGTTGAGGAAGTTCAGCGGCACCTCGTCGGGACCCAGTTCGGCCAGTTCGGCGGCGAATTCCGCGCGCTGCTCGAGGGTCTCGCCCATGCCGAGGATGCCGCCGCAGCAGACCTCCATGCCGGCGTCGCGGACCATCGACAGCGTCTGCCAACGCTCCTCCCAGCTGTGGGTGGTCACGACGTTGGTGAAGTACGAGCGGGCGGTCTCGAGGTTGTGGTTGTAGCGGTGCACGCCCATTTCGGCGAGCTGTTCGACCTGCTCGGCCGTCAGCATCCCCAGCGAGCAGGCGATGTTGATCTCGACCTCGTTGCGGATCGCTTCGATGCCGGCCGCGACCTGGGCCAGCAGCCGCTCGTCGGGGCCGCGCACCGCGGCCACGATGCAGAATTCGGTGGCGCCGGACTTGGCGGTCTGCTTGGCGGCCTCGACCAGGCTGGGGATGTCCAGCCGGGCGCTGCGGACCGGCGACGCGAACAGGCCCGACTGCGAGCAGAAGTGACAGTCCTCCGGGCAGCCGCCGGTCTTGAGGCTGATTATGCCCTCGACCTCGACCTCGGGGCCGCACCAGCGCATCCGCACCTCGTGGGCCAGCGCCAGCAGTTCGTCGAGGCGGTCGTCGGACAGCTGCAGCACCCGCAGCACCTGGTCCCGGCTCAGTCCCTGGCCGTCCTCGAGCACCTGCTGCCGGGCCACCGCCAAGATGTCCTCGTCGTTGCCCGTATCGGCCGTCGGTCGAGTTGCCGCTTGAGTCACCAGGTACTCCCCTGCCTCTTTCTGGTGTCCGCGCGTGGGGACACATCTGCCACGTGGTGGTGGCAGCGGTGAATGAAAAGGTGTTCAAAGTAGGGTAACGGCCGAAGGACCCGCCCAACCTATGGGTATACGACCATGGTGACTCCGCACGTCGAAATCCTGGCGCACCACTACTTGCTGCTGGCGGCGCCGGCGTTTCTGCCTGCGGTGATCGTCGTCGGGGTGATCCTGTACATCGCACTGCGTGACCGGCGTGAGGGCCGCAACACCACGGGGTCCGCGCCCGAGTCCTCCCATGCCGACACGCCGGACAAAACGCGTGATTGACGAGCCCGGGATCGGGGCATTAAACAATCAATCACGAACCTACTTGACAGTAATAAGCGGTTGACTTCAGTCGGATTCTCCGGGGCAGCCCGGCGCGGTTGGGAGGCACGACGATGCGGTCGAATGAACTGACGATTGTTGCTGAGGCACCGGCACGCGGCGCCGGGCTCAATCAGGTGATCGGGTTATCCATCGCCGCGGCGGTAATCACGCTGCTGTTGCTGTGGGTGGGCCACGCCCACCGCACCCATCGCATCGAATGGCTGACCCGGGTCGCCGACAAGGTGGGCGACAAATTCCACCGGCCCGGTTGGGTCGCGCTGCCGGTCCTGGTGTTCACCACGTCGATCATCTGCGCGCTGTTCGGGTTCATCTGGGACGTCAGCTGGCATATCGGCAACGGCCGCGACCCGGGCCCACTGGCCAACCCGGCGCACTACTTCATCATCATCGGATTGTTCGGCATCTTCCTGGGCGGCATGACGGCGGTCGTGCTGCCGTTCGACCAGCCCGGCCCGGCCGCGGTGCGGATCACGCGGAACTGGCACGCGCCGGTGGGCGGCGTGCTGATGGCCGGCTGCGGGCTGTACGCGATGATCGGGTTCCCGCTCGACGACATCTGGCACCGCATCTTCGGCCAGGATGTAACCCTCTGGGGCCCAACACATTTGATGATGATCGGCGGGGCCTGTTTTTCGCTGTTCGCGGTGCTGATGCTAGAGCGCGAGGGTGAGGCCGACGAAGGCGAGGACGTCTACCACGGCGCCTTCATCACCTTCCTGCGCTACCTGTCCTTCGGCGGCTTGTTCATCGGCTTGTCGGTCTATCAGATCGAGTTCGACTTCGGCGTCCCGCAATTCCGCCTGGTGTTCCAACCGATGCTGATCGCCGGCGCGGCCGCGCTGGCGGCGGTCGCCGCCCGCATCACCATGGGCCGGGGAGCGGCCGTCATCGCGGCCGTCTTCGCCATCGCGCTGCGCGGCGGCGTCGCCCTGCTGGTCGGGCCGATACTCGGCGCCCCGATCAACTGGTTCCCGCTCTACCTCGGCCCCGCGCTGGCCGTCGAGTTGATCGCGCTGACGCCGGTGTTCAAGCGCCCCGTCGTCTTCGGCGCCGTCGCCGGGCTGGGAGTGGGCACGATCGGGCTCTGGCTGGAATCGCTGTGGATCGCGGCGGTCTACCACTACCCCTGGCCGATCAGCATGTGGGGCGAGGCCCTGGCGATGGCCGTGCCGGTAGCGGTCCTGATGGGTATGTGTGGCGCCATGTTCGGCATGGTGCTCACCGGACAGCGCCTCCCCGGGCGCGCCATCGGGATCTCGGTGGTGGTGGCCACGGTCCTGGTGATCGGCGGCGCGGTGGCCAACGGCCTGCACATCCTGGTGCCGAGCAAGAACAACGCCACCATCACGTTGACCGACCTGCCCAGCGCCCCGGGGCAGCGCATGGTGTCGGCCGACGTCCAACTCCTGCCCGCCGACATGGTCAGCGACAATCCGGACTGGCTGACGATCCTGTCCTGGCAGGGCCGCATGAATAACGACCGCGGCCTGATCATCGACCGGCTCGCCAAGGTCGGGCCGGGGCACTACCGCTCCACCCAGCCGGTTCCGGTGTGGGGCGACTGGAAGACCCTGCTGCGGGTCCAGGACGGCCGCACGATGACGGCCGTGCCGATTTGGGAACCGGCGGACGCCGCCATCCCGGCCCCAGAGGTCCCCGCGCTGACGTCGAGCACGCGGCCGTTCGTCCTGGAAGTCACCATCCTGCAGCGTGAACGCGACCAAAGTGCGCCGGCCTGGTTGTTCACCGCTGGTGGGATCGTGGTGCTGTTCCTGACGCTCATGGTGATCGCCGGCTTGACCTGGGGCGCCGGCCGGCTCAACAACTCCCTGGCCGAGCCGGAACCGGTGGAAGACAAGCAGCCGATCCCGCGGGCGGCATGAACCCATGACGCTTCGCGGCACCCTCAGCACGGCATGGGCGGCGGCGCTGGTGTGCGGCCTGGTCGGCTGCGGTGGTTCGGCTGACAAGTCGCCGGCGGCGCCGCTGACCGTCGACGTGACCATCGCCCACGGTCAGGTCACCCCGACCAACGCCACGCTGCAGGCCAAGGTGCATCAGCAGATCACCCTGCGCGTGACCAGCGACGCCACCGACGAGCTGCACGTGCATTCGACGCCCGATCACAAGTTCGCGGTCCAGGCCGCCCCCAACCAGACGTTCGGATTCGCCGTCGACGTGCCGGGCAACGTGGCGGTGGAGCTGCATCATCTGGACCGCACCACCGCAACCATCCAAGTGCAGCCGTGAGCTCCGCCGCCGCGGCGGTGGTGCTCGCGCACGGGCTCGGTGGGTCGGGTGATCTCCCGGTGCCCTATGCCTACGCGATGGTCGGGGCGGCATGGGCCTTGACGTTCACTTTCGCCCTCGTGGCGTTCGCCTGGCGCCGGCCGCGGTTCGATCCGCTCAAGCCGGGTCGGCCCCTGCCGACGGCGCTGACGACCTTCGTCGACTCCCGGGTGGCGCGGGGGTTCGCGGCCGGGCTGGCCCTGGCGTTCGCGGCCTGGGTGGTGGCCGCCGGGGTATGGGGTCCCGAATCGGAGGCCAACGGGCTGCTCGGCGCGTTCTACGTGCTGCTGTGGGTCGGGCTGGTGGCGGTGTCGCTGATCATCGGGCCGGTGTGGCGGGTGATTTCGCCGATGCGCACGATTTATCTGCTGCTGCGGCGCGTCACCCCGGAACGGCTCGGCCGGCCGCGGCTGTCCTACCCGGAAGGCTGGGGCTATCGGCCCGCCGCGTTCGGCCTGTTCGCCTTCGTCTGGATGGAGCTGGCCAGCCCGAACTCGGCGTCGCTGCCCTGGGTCAGGACGTGGATCGCCTGCTATGCCGTGCTGATGTTGGTCGGCGCGTGGCTGTGCGGACAGCGCTGGCTGGCCCGCGCCGATCCCTTCGGCGTGTACAGCGTGGCCGTCTCCCGGCTCTCGCCGTTTCGCCGCAACGCGCAGACGCGGCAGATCGTCGTCGGAAACCCGCTCGACCATCTGCCGTCGCTGCCGGTGCGGCCCGGCGTGGTGGTCCTGCTGGCGGTGCTGCTGGGCTCGACGGCGTTCGACAGCTTCTCGTCGTCGCCGACGTGGCGCGGCTTCTCCGATCAGCTCACCCGCGAATTCGGCGCGCCCCCCACACTGGCGTCGTCGATGCTGCGTACCGTCGGGCTGATCGTCTTCATTTGCGTTGTGGCGGTGACCTTTTCGCTCGCCGCGCGCGCCACCGGCGGCGTCAGCGCGCAGCAGCGTCGTGAATTGCCCGGCCAGATGGCGCATTCGCTGATCCCGATCGTGGTGGGCTACATCTTCGCGCACTACCTGTCCTACCTGGTGGAGCGCGGACAGCAGGCGGTGTTCGCGCTGGCCGACCCGTTCGGCCACGGCTGGAACCTGCTCGGCCTGGCGCACCTGCATGTGGCGTACGTGTTGTCCATGCACCCGCCGGTACTCGCCGCGGTGAAGGTGACCTGCGTGGTCACCGGGCACATCGTCGCGGTGATCGCGGCCCACGACAAGGCGCTGCGGCTGCTGCCCGCCGGCCATCAGCTCACCGGGCAGCTGACGATGATGCTGGTCATGGTCGGCTACACCTTCACCGGTTTGTATCTGCTCTTCGGGGGGTAGGCGTCCGGGCGTGCGCTACCTCACGCCGTCGGAAGAAGCCGCGCCGCGGCGTCGGGGGCCGAGTCCACGCCGGGTCGGTTGATGCGGCCCACCGAGTCGATCCCCGCGGCCGAGCAGGACCCGGGCCGGAAGAAGAGGCGTCGCCCGCGCGCGCTGTCCTGGATCAGCATTCAGTCCAAGGTGATGCTGATGCTGCTGGTGTCCAGCCTGGCGTCGCTGGGCGTGATCGGGACCGTCGAGTACGTCGCCGCGCGCAACGCGTTGTTGCCCGCGGCGTCCGAGCGGATGACGCAGTTGCGCGAGGCGCAGAAACGCGCGATCGAGACGCTGTTCTCGGACCTGTCGGATTCGCTGGTCGTCTACAGCCGGGGCACCACCGCGCTGGAGGCGGTGCAGGCCTTCACGGCCGGCTTCGACCAGCTGGCCAACGCGCCCGTCGACCCCGGCCAGCAGCGGGCGCTGGTGGATTTCTACACCGAGCGGCTGATCAAACCGTTGGAGCGCGACACCGGAAACAGGCTCGCCCTGGATGCGGTGCTGCCCAGCAACAACTCACAGCGCTATCTGCAGGCGCACTACACCGTTGCGGCGCACGGGTCTTCGAACGGGTCCGCGCCCGACGACGCCGGCGACGGCAGCGCCTGGTCGGCGGCCAACGCCCGCTTCAACGACTACTTCCGCGAGATCGCCACCCGCTTCGAATACCGCGACGCGCTGCTGCTGGACACCCGCGGCAATGTCGTCTACACCGTCCGGAAAAGCGCCTCGCTGGGCACCAACGTGCTCACCGGCCCGTATCGCCAGTCCAATCTGCGCGGCGCCTACGAGAAGGCGATGGCCGCGAACTCGGTGAAGTTCGTGTGGATCACCGACTTTCAGCCGTATCAGCCACAACTCGGCCAGCCCATCGCCTGGTTGGTCGCACCGATCGGCCCACCCGGCAGACCGGCCGGGGTGCTGGCGCTGCCGCTGCCGATCGCAAAGGTGAACCGGATCATGACCGCCGACAAGCAGTGGCGCGCCGCGGGCATGGGCCAGACCGCCGAGACCTATCTCGCGGGGCCGGACAACCTGATGCGTTCCGATTCACGGCTATTCATCGAGGACCCGCAGCGATACCGGCGAGAGGCGCTGGCCGCCGGTGCCCGGCGCGAGACCGTCGACACCGCGATCAGATGGGGCGGCACCACCCTGGTCCAGCCCGTGGCCACCACGGCCGTGCGCGCAGCGCAGCGCGGTGAGACCGGAACGGTGACCGACACCGGCTATCTGGGCCAACGTGAGCTCGCGTCCTACGCCCCGCTGTCCCTGCCGAATTCCGACCTGCACTGGTCGATCGTGGCCACCCGGGAAACCTCCGAGGCCAACGCCCGGGTGGCGTCGCTCACCCAGACACTGATATTGACCACTACCGCAATGGTTTTCGTCATCTGCGTGGCCGCGCTGCTGGTCGCCCAGATATTCGTGCGGCCCATCCGCAGGTTGCAGGCCGGCGCCCGGGAGATCGGCGCCGGCAACTACGACGTCTCGATCCCGGTCACCTCACGCGACGAAATCGGCGAGCTGATGGCCGCTTTCAACGAGATGAGCCGCAACCTGCAGATCAAGGAAGAACTGCTCAACGAACAGCGCAAGGAGAACGACCGGCTGCTCGCCTCGCTGATGCCCGAACCGGTGGCCCGGCGCTACCGCGAGGGTGAGCAGACCATCGCCCAGGAGCACCAGGACGTCACGGTCATCTTCGCCGACATCGTCGGCCTCGATGACATCTCGGGCAAGCTGTCCGGCCGCGAGTTGGTGGGCATCGTCGACGAGCTGGTCCGCGAGCTCGATTCGGCCGCGGAATCCCTGGGCATCGAACCGATTCGCACGCTGCACAACGGCTACCTGGCCAGCTGCGGCCTGAACTTCCCCCGCCTGGACAGCGTGCACCGCACCGTCGAATTCGCCGTCGAGATGCGCGACATCATCGCGCGCTTCAACAGCAAGACGGGCTACCACCTGGCCCTGCGGGCGGGCATCAACACCGGCAACGTGATCAGCGGGCTGGTCGGGCGATCCAGCGTGGTCTACGACATGTGGGGCGCAGCGGTCAACCTGGCCCATCAAACCCGCAGCAGCACAACGCAATCCGGAATCTATGTCACCGCCCAGGTCTACGAGGTGATGCACGACATCCGTCAGTTCACGCCGGCGGGCACCATCACGGTCGGCGGCGTCGAGCAGCAGATCTGGAAACTGTCGGAAGGGCAGGGGCAGTGAGAACCTTCGACTCGTCATCGCTTTACTGGGCCGCCGGGGTGGTATTCGGTCTGCCGCTGCTGCTGATCGCCCTGACCGAGTGGCATCAGAGCCTCCTGCGCAAGAACAGTCCGCTGGCGCGGCCCGTCCTGCTGCTGCGCAGTTACCTGATTCCGCTGGGCGCCCTGTTGGTGTTGCTGGTGAACGTGGCCAGGATGCCGGCCCAGTTCACGTCGGTTCGGGTGCTCGCCACGGTGTTCGGGTTCGTGGTGCTGGTGCTGCTGCTGTCCGGGCTCAACGCAACGGTTTTCGAGGGCGCACCGCAGGGGTCCTGGCGCCAGCGAATCCCGGGCATCTTCCTCGACGTGACCCGGTTCGTGCTGATCGGGGTGGGTCTGGCGGTCATCTTCTCCTACGTCTGGGGCGTGCGCGTCGGCGGCCTTTTCACCGCGCTGGGCGTGACGTCGGTGGTCATCGGTCTGATGCTGCAGAATTCCGTCGGCCAGATCGTGTCGGGCCTGTTCATGCTGTTCGAGCAGCCGTTCCGGATCGGCGATTGGCTCGACACCCCGTCGGCCCGGGGCCGCATCGTGGAGGCGAACTGGCGTTCCGTGCACATCCAGTCCGGCCACGGCCTGCAGATCACGCCGAACTCGGTGCTGGCCACCACCTCGTTCACCAATCTCAGCCGCCCGGCCGGTGCGCACCAATTGGCCATCACTACAACGTTTTCCGAGATCGATCCGCCGGATCGGGTGTGCGCGCTGCTGGAGCGGGTCGCCAACGCACTGCCGCAACGCAGGCCCAACGCCGTGGCGACGGCGGTGCCCGCCGGGGCCGCCGAGTACCGGGTGACCGTCGGGCTGAAGTCGCCGGCGGAGGACTCCGCCGCGCAGGCCGCGTTTCTGCGCTGGCTGTGGTACGCGGCGCGGCGCGAGGGCCTGCACCTCGACGGCGCCCAGGATGACATCTCGACGACCGAGCGTGTCGAGAAGGCGCTGCGCACGGTGGTGGCGCCGGCGTTGCGGCTCAGCCAACCGGACCAGCAGGCGTTGGTGGCGCACGCCAGGATCGTTCGGTACGGGGCCGACGAGATCGTCGAGCATGCCGGGCGAGTGCCCGCCACGATCACGTTTGTGGTCGAGGGCGGCGTGCGGTTGACCGCCACCGCCACGGACGGCACGGCCGTCGCGGTCGGCGAGCTGGACGAGGGCTCGTTTCTTGGCGTGACCGCGCTGACCCGTCAGCCGAACCTGGCCGACGCGCAGGCCATTGGGGAGGTGACCGCGCTGGAGATCGATCGCGATCACCTGGTCCAGCTGGTGACGGGCAAGCCGCTGCTGCTGCAGGACCTGGGCCGAACCATCGACGAGCGGCGCGCCCGGGTGCAGCAGGCGATCGCGCCGGAGTTCGCGACGACGAGCGGCTGATCCGATGGTGGCGACCCGCCGCGCCCGGCGACCCGCCGCGCTTGCGATCGCCACTAAATCGGGTGCTCGACCTTCTTGTTGCCGTCCCAGCGGCGCAAACCCGTGAAGCTGCCCTCGATCTGGGCGGGCCGGCCCGCGACGCGCAGCGCCCGGCCGAGTTGGGCGCCGCCGACGCGCCGTGCCATGGTGACGTGCGCGGTCCACTGGCCGGGCAGGCTGTTGGGCATCGGTCCCGGCCTCAAATGCGGCCCGCAGCAGCGGTGCACCTCGGCGTGCAGGGCCAACAGCTCTTCGGTCGGCACCACCAGCCGCGCGAAAACCGCACTGGCGCGGCCGAATAACACCGGTGCACCGATGACGCAGGGCAGCGGCAGCCGTTCGCTCACCGCGCGCAGCGGCTCGTCGACGTCGGGCGCGATGCCTTCGGCCACGGCCAGGGTCACGTGCGGCCGGCTGGCCGGGGCCTGACTTGGTATCCCCGCCGCGGCCAGCGCCTCCCAGATGTTGCGGATCGCCGCCTCGGTGTCGCGGTCGAAGACCAGCTCGACGGATCCGACCATCAGCCGACCAGCGCGGCGACCCAGTCGCGGTCGAAAGCCTGGGTGCACAGCGCCGCAAAGTCGGCGGCGTCCAGCGCTGCGGCCCCTTCGGGCAGCGCGGCGCGCACCGCGGCCAGCCGGGCCAGCGCGGACCGATTCGTCGTCTCCACCACGCCGGGCCGCCGGGGCCAGCTGCCGATGACCAGACCAGCGCACGAAACATGATGCGCGGCAAGCGATTCCAGGGTCAGCGCGGTGTGGTTGAGCGTACCCAACGACGGCCCGACCACGACCAGCACCGCGGCGCCCAGCGCGACGGCGAGATCGCGTGCGGTGACACCGTTTTCGCCGAGCTCGACCAGCAGTCCCCCGGCACCCTCGACCAAGGTGAGCCGCCCCGGCCGGTCCAGCTCACCGATGAGCGCCAGCAGCTGCTCGCGGGTGGGCAGCGGCATTCCGGCCGCCTCGGCGGCGGCCACCGGCGCCATCGGCAGCGGATAGCGGCCCCACCCCGCCAGCTGCGTCACCCCGGATAGCCGGGCCACCTCGGCGAGGTCGTCGTCGCCGGCGTCGACGCCGGTCTGGACCGGCTTGCACACCGCCACGTCGATGCCGGCCTGACGGGCGTGACAGGCCAGCGCGGCGGTGACGACTGTCTTGCCGACCCCGGTGTCGGTGCCGGTGACGACCAGAACCGTCACCGGTGTGCCTCAACCCAGCTCGGCGAGCACATCGGAGAGCACCCTGCGCGCGACCTCGAGCTCGGCGTCGTCCAGCGACGCGCGCGCGGTCAGCCGCAGCCGCGACGTCCCGGCGGGCACGGTCGGGGGGCGGAAGCATCCCACCCGCACGCCGGCGTCGAGGCAGGCCGTCGCGGCGGCCACCGCGACGTCCGGGTCGCCCAGGATCACCGAGACCACCGCCGATTGCGGCACCTCGGCCACCCCGCAGACCTCGGCGAGCATGGCGGCGTGGCGCAACACCGCGTCCGGGCGCCAGGGTTCGGACCGCAGCACACCCAGCGCGGCCCGCGCGGCGCCCACCGCCGCCGGGGCCAGGCCGGTGTCGAAGATGAACGTGCGCGCCGCGTCGATGAGATGCGCGCGCACCGACGCCGGCCCCAGCACCGCGCCGCCCTGGCTGCCCAGCGCCTTGGACAGCGTGGTGGTCATCACCACGTCGGGCGCCCCGGCCAGGCCGGCCTCGTGCAGCAGCCCGCGCCCGCCGCCGCGCACGCCCAGGCCGTGCGCCTCGTCGACGATGAGCAGGGCGCCGTGCGCGCGGCACACCTCGTGCAATTCGCGCAGCGGCGCCAGCGCGCCGTCGGTGGAAAACACGGACTCGGTGATGACGACCGCGCGCTCCTCGGCCCGCGTCTGCAGCGCGGCCGCCACGGCGCCGACGTCGCGGTGCGGCGTCACCGCCACCCGCGCCCGCGACAGCCGGCAGGCGTCCACCAGCGACGCGTGCGAGAGCTCATCGGAGACCAGCAGTGAACCCCGGCCCGACAACCCGACGACGGCACCCAGGTTGGCCGCGTATCCGGAGGAGAACAGCAGGCCCGATTCCGCGCCCACGTAGTCGGCCAGCTCGGCCTCGAACTGCTGGTGCAGTTCGGTGTCGCCGGTGACCAGCCGGGATCCGGTGGCACCGGCGCCCCACATGCGCAGCGCGGCGACGCCGCCGTCGATCACGTCGGGATGCTGCGACAGCCCGAGGTAGTCGTTGGAGGCCAGGTCCAGCTCGGTGGCGACGGCCGGACGCGGCCGCAGCGCGCGCCGCAACCCGGCCTCGCGGCGCTGCCGTTCCACCGCCTCCAGCCAGGCCAGCGGGGAGACCTCGATGGGTGCCTTCATCGCCCTAGAGCCTACGAGAGCCCGTTCGCGTCGCCACCTCGACCATCGCCGAGGTGATCTGCGCGATCTCGCGGGGCGTGCAGATGTAGGGCGGCATGGCGTAGACCAGGTTGCGAAACGGGCGCAGCCAGACGCCGTGATCCAGGGCCGCCGGGGTGGCGACGGCCAGGTCGACCGGCCGCTCGCATTCGATGACGCCGATGGCGCCGCGCACTCGCACGTCGCGCACGCCCGGCAGCGCCCGGGCGGGCTCGAGACCGGCCGCCAGCCCGGCGCCGATCTCGGCGACCCGTGACCGCCAGTCCTGCCCGAGCAGCATCTCGACGCTGGCCACCGACACCGCGCAGGCCAGCGCGTTGGCCATGAACGTGGGGCCGTGCATCAGCGCTCCCGCCTCACCCGCGCTGATGGTGTGGGCGATGTCGGCGGTGCACAAGGTGGCGGCCAGGGTGAGGTATCCCCCGGTCAGCGCCTTGCCGACGCACATGATGTCCGGGCTCACCCCGGCATGGTCGGCCGCGAAGAGTTCGCCGGTGCGCCCGAAGCCGGTGGCGATCTCGTCGAAGATGAGCAGCACGTCGTGCCGTCGACAGATGTCGCGCAGGTCGCGCAGGTATTGCGGGTCGTGGAAGCGCATGCCGCCGGCGCCCTGGACGACGGGCTCGACGACGACCGCGGCCAGTTCGGCGGCGTGGTCGGCCAGCTGTTCCTCGAACGCCGCGCTGTAGGCGGGGTCGTAATCGCGGGGCACCTGCGGGGCGAACACCTGCCGGGCCAGGATGTCGGTCCACAGCGAGTGCATGCCGCCGTCGGGGTCGCAGACGCTCATCGGGGTGAAGGTGTCGCCGTGGTAGCCGCCGCGCCAGGTCATCAGCCGGTGCTTGCCGGGCCGATCGCGGCTGCGCCAGTACTGCAGCGCCATCTTCACCGCCACCTCCACCGACACCGAGCCGGAGTCGCTGAAGAACACCGTCTGCAGCTCCGCCGGGGTGATGTCCACCAGCAACTGGGCCAGCCGCGCCGCGGGTTCATGGGTCAGCCCGCCGAACATGACGTGGTTCATCGCGCCGAGCTGGGCCGTGAGGGCCGCGTCCAGCACCGGGTGGCCGTGCCCGTGGATGGCGGTCCACCAGGAGCTCATGGCGTCGAGCGCCTCGACCGGCTCGCCGTCGCGGATCAGGGTGAGCTTGGCGCCGCGGGCACCGACCGCGACCACGGGCGCGACGGACTCGGCGCCGATGGTGCTGTACGGGTGCCACAGGTGCGCGGCGTCGATCGCGCTGATCTGCTCGGGCGTCAGCCCGGCCTTCGCCGCCGGCATAGTGATCGAGGGTAAAGCAGCCGATTCGCGCAAAACTGCGACGTCGGGAAGCATGGGACAGCATGGCCACGTCGCAGCAGTCCGAGGGCGGAGCGCCGGGACCCGAGGCCGACCCCGCGCTCGGGCCGGGCTGGTCCAGGGACACGCACTACCCGCTGGTGGACTACGACGCCGAAACCGCCGCAGGGCCCCGCGTGTTGCGGGTGCGGGTGGCGCCCTGGGACATCATCTGCACGGTCGTGCTCCTGGTCCTGCTCGCCGTGCTGGCCACGGCGACCACCTGGCCGACGCGGCTTTTCGGCTTTCTGGCGAACGTCTGCGAGGACGAGACCTGCGGGCCGGTCCCCTACGGCCTGGACCTCTACATCCACCCGGTGGTGTGGGGGGGCATCGGCGCGGCCATCACCGCCGCCGTCGTCGGCCCGGTCGTCTCGATCCTGAAGGGCTGGTACATGTCCTTCTGGCCGGTGCTGGCGCTGGCGCTGGTCATGGTCAGCTCGGTGGCCGGGTCGCTGCTGACGATGTTCAGCGAACGCTACTGGCTCTGATCACCCGGCTGGCCCCGCCGGCCCCGGCGCGCGGCTTCGTCGCCGACTGAGACCGAAATCACAACTGCGCACACGGAATTCGGTGCTCCTGTCACCGTCCGGTCACGGTACGACAAAAAATCCCGCCTGGGCCTGGCGGCTAACACCATCTGTTGTCAAAGTGGCTTGTGTGACTGATGTGAATCAGCGGGCGACCGCTGAGTCACTTCGCAAGTGCCATGGACGGCGTCGGCCCCAGCGTGGCGGCCGCCGCTCGGTTCATGAACCGGGGGCGGACGCGCGAGGTCACCGCGTCGAGGCCCATGGAGCGCCTGGAGAGGCCAGGGAAAGGCCACAAAAATGAAACGCATCTACGCCTTCGCGATCGGTTTGGCCCTGCTCGGGGCGCCGATGGTGGCTCCCACCATCGCGACCGCCGACCCGGGCGCCAGATCGATGGACTACCAGCAGGCCACCGATGTGGTGATCGCCCGCGGTCTGTCGCAGCGCGGTGTGCCGTTCTCCTGGGCCGGCGGCGGCATCAACGGGCCCACCCGCGGCACCGGCACCGGCATCAACACCGTCGGTTTCGACGCCTCCGGGCTGATGCAGTACGCCTACGCCGGCGCCGGCATCAAGCTGCCCCGGTCGTCGGGCGCGATCTACCGGGTCGGACAGAAGATCCTGCCGCAGCAGGCCCGCAAGGGTGACCTGATCTTCTACGGCCCCGAGGGCACCCAGAGCGTCGCGATGTACCTGGGCAACAACCAGATGCTCGAGGTCGGCGACGTCGTGCAGGTCTCCCCGGTGCGCGCCAACGGCATGACGCCGTACATGGTCCGGGTGCTCGGCGCCGCGCCGGCGCAGCAGACGCCGCTGCAACAGGCACCGCAGCAGCTGCCCGGCCAGCAGGCCCCCGCCCAACAGGCCCCTGCACAGCAGGCCCCGGCGCAGCAGTCGCCCTACCAGCAGGCCCCCCAACAGCTGCCCGGTCAGCAGGCCCCGCTGCAACAGGCCCCGACGCAGCAGGCCCCGCTGCAGCAGTCGCCCTACCAGCAGAGCCCGCAACAGCTGCCCGGCCAGCAGGCCCCGCTGCAACAAGCCCCGACGCAGCAGGCGCCGCTGCAGCAGTCGCCGTTCCAGCAGGCGCCTGTGCAGCTGCCGGCCCAGCAGACGCCGTTGCAGCCGACCGGCGCCGGCATCGGCAGGTAATTTCCGGGCCGTGTGTTGGCCGTCCGACACCCGCCACTGGCTTCCCCGCCCCGCTGAGCGGCCTCGCCGCCGCGAGCTGTCGGGAGCTCGTGGCGGGTTTTCGGTAAATTAACTGGCGATCATGCCGACCCCGCCACCGTCTCCTGCACCGGACGCCACCGCCGATCCGGTCGCGACGGGAGCGCGCAAAACGGGGTCCCAGGGGTTCTATCGCTACGACCTCGACGGCCTGCGTGGCATCGCCATCGCCCTGGTCGCCGTCTTCCATATCTGGTTCGGCCGGGTCTCCGGCGGCGTGGACGTGTTCCTGGCGCTGTCCGGATTCTTCTTCGGCGGCAAGATCATCCGCACCGCGCTGAACCCGGCCGTGCCGCTGTCGCCGGTGGCCGAGGTGGTCCGGCTCGTCCGGCGGCTGGTTCCCGCGCTGGTCGTGGTGTTGGCCGGGTGCGCGGTGCTGACCATCCTGGTGCAACCGGAGACCCGCTGGGAGACCTTCGCCGACCAGAGCCTGGCCAGCCTGGGCTACTACCAGAACTGGGAGCTGGCCAACACCGCCTCGGACTACCTGCGGGCGGGCGAGGCCGTCAGCCCCTTGCAGCACATCTGGTCGATGTCGGTGCAGGGCCAGTTCTACGTCAGCTTCCTGCTGTTGATCGCCGGGCTGGCCCTGCTGTTCCGGCGCGCGGCCCGGCTGCGGATCGCGCTCGTGGTGGTCCTGTCCGCGTTGACGGTGGCCTCGTTCGTCTACGCGATCATCGCCCATCAGCAGGACCAGGCGGCCGCCTACTACAACAGTTTCGCGCGGGGCTGGGAGTTGTTGCTGGGCGCGCTGGTCGGCGCGCTGGTGACCCGCGTCCACTGGCCCATGTGGTTGCGGACGGTGCTGGCCACCGTCGCGCTGGGCGCGGTGCTGTCCTGCGGGGCGCTGATCGACGGCGTGCAGGAGTTCCCCGGCCCGTGGGCGCTGGTGCCGGTCGGCGCCGCCATGCTGATGATCCTGGTCGGAGCCAACCTGCAGAGCGGCGCCGGTGGCCGGCTGCCGCTGCCCAACCGGCTGCTGGCGACGCGGCCCCTGGTGGAGCTGGGCGCCATGGCGTACGCGCTCTACCTGTGGCACTGGCCGCTGCTGATCTTCTGGCTGTCCTACAGCGGTCACAAGCACGCCAGTTTCGTCGAAGGCGCGGTGCTGCTGCTGGTGTCGGGGGTGCTGGCCTATCTGACCAACCGGCTCGTCGAGGATCCGCTGCGCTACCGCGCCTCCTCGAAGCCGGCCGCCGCGCCGGCGATTCCGTGGGCGACGCGACTGGCCCGGCCGACGATGGCGCTGGGATCGGCGGTCGTGCTGCTGGGCGTGACCCTGACGGCGACCTCGTTCACCTGGCGCCAGCACGTCACCGTCCTGCGGTCGGCCGGCAAGGAGCTCAGCGTCCTCAACCCGCAGGACTATCCCGGCGCCCGCGCCCTCACCGAACGCGTGCGGGTGCCCGCTCTGCCCATGCGGCCCACCGTCTTAGAGGTCAAGCAGGACCTGCCCGCCTCGACCCGGGACGGCTGCATCAGCGACTTCGTCAACCCCGCGGTGGTCACCTGCACCTACGGCGATGTGGCCGCCGACCGGACCATCGCGCTGGCGGGCGGGTCGCACGCCGAACACTGGCTGCCCGCGCTGGACATCCTGGGCAAGCTGCACCACTTCAAGGTCGTGACGTATCTGAAGATGGGCTGTCCCCTGTCGACCGAGCAGGTTCCGCTGATCATGGGCAACAACGCCCCCTACCCGCAATGCCGGGAGTGGGTGCAGCGAACGATGACCAAACTGGTCACCGACCGGCCCGATTACGTGTTCACCACCACCACCCGGCCGTGGAACATCAAGTCCGGCGACGTGATGCCCGCCACCTATATCGGCATCTGGCAGACGTTGTCCGACAACAACATTCCGATTCTCGGGATGCGGGACACGCCGTGGCTGGTGAAGAACGGCCAGCCGTTCGACCCGGCGGACTGCCTCGCCAAACGCAACGGCACCCCGCAGTCCTGCGCCATCAAGCGTTCCGACATGCTCTCCGACCGCAACCAGACGCTGGACTTCGTCACGCAATTCCCGCAGCTCAAGGTGCTCGACATGACCGACGCGATCTGCCGCGCCGACGTGTGCCGCCCAGTCGAGGGAAACATCCTGATCTATCACGGCGCCCACCACCTCTCGCCCACCTATGTGCGGACCATGGCGCCCGAACTGGGCCGCCAGATCGCCGAGGCCACCGGCTGGTGGTGACCCGCCTTACTCCTGGCCGCTAACGCGGGTGGGGGCAACCGCGCGCGGATAAGGTCGATAGGTGTCAACCAACAGTCCCGCTTCAGAACCAGGCGGTAACCACCAACCCAAGCTGGCCACCGTGTGGCCGGGAAACCCTTATCCGCTCGGCGCCTCCTACGACGGCGCGGGGACCAACTTCTCGTTGTTCTCCGAAATCGCCGAGAAAGTCGAGCTGTGCCTGATCGACCATCGCGGCAGCGAGTCGCGGATTCCCTTGGACGAGGTGGACGGATTCGTCTGGCACGCGTATCTGCCGAACATCACTCCCGGACAGCGCTACGGCTTTCGCGTCTACGGCCCGTTCGAGCCGGCGGCCGGTCACCGGTGTGACCCCAGCAAGCTGTTGCTCGACCCGTACGGCAAGGCTTTTCACGGCGACTTCACCTTCGGTCAGGCGCTGTTCTCCTACGACCTGAAGGCCGTCAGCCCGAACGGTCCCAACGCCGACGGGCTCGACCCGGGGATTCCGCCGATGGTCGATTCGCTGGGCCACACCATGACCAGCGTGGTGAGCAATCCGTTCTTCGACTGGGGATCCGACCGCGCGCCGCTGACCCCGTATCACGAGACCGTCATCTACGAGGCCCACGTCAAAGGGATGACGCAGACCCATCCCAGCGTCCCCGAGGAGCTGCGGGGCACCTATGCCGGGCTGGCCCACCCGGCGATCATCGATCACCTCCACTCGCTGCGGGTCACCGCCATCGAGCTGATGCCGGTGCACCAGTTCATGCACGACCAGCGGCTGCTGGACCTGGGTCTGCGAAACTACTGGGGCTACAACACTTTCGGCTATTTCGCGCCCCACAATCAATACGCGGCCAACCGCACGTCGAGCGTCGCGGAGTTCAAGTCGATGGTGCGCAGCTTCCACGAAGCCGGCATCGAGGTGATCCTCGACGTGGTGTATAACCACACCGCCGAGGGCAATCACCTGGGGCCGACCATCAACTTCCGCGGCATCGACAACGCCGCCTACTACCGGCTCGTCGACACCGACCTGCGGCGGTACAAGGACTACACCGGTACCGGCAACAGCCTCAACCCGCGCCACCCGCATGTGCTGCAGCTGATCATGGATTCGCTGCGCTACTGGGTGACCGAGATGCACGTCGACGGGTTCCGCTTCGATCTGGCCGCCACGTTGGCCCGCGAGCTGCACGACGTCGACAGGTTGAGCGCGTTCTTCGATCTGGTGCAGCAGGATCCGATCGTCAGCCAGGTCAAATTGATCGCCGAACCGTGGGATGTCGGCGAGGGTGGTTATCAAGTCGGAAATTTCCCGGGTTTGTGGACCGAGTGGAACGGGAAGTATCGCGATACTGTGCGCGATTACTGGCGGGGCGAGCCCGCAACCCTGGGCGAGTTCGCTTCCCGGCTGACCGGGTCGTCGGACCTGTATGAGGCGACCGGCCGGCGTCCCAGCGCCAGCATCAACTTCGTCACCGCGCACGACGGGTTCACCCTGAACGACCTGGTGTCCTACAACGAGAAGCACAACATGGCCAACGGGGAGGACAACCGGGACGGCGAGAGCCACAACCGATCGTGGAACTGCGGCGTCGAAGGCCCCACCGACGACCCCGACATCACCGAGCTGCGCTGCCGCCAGATGCGCAACTTCTGGGCGACGCTGATGCTCAGCCAGGGCACGCCGATGATCGCCCATGGCGACGAGTTCGGCCGCACCCAGAACGGCAACAACAACGTGTACTGCCAGGACTCCGAATTGTCTTGGATGGATTGGTCTTTGGTCGACAAGAACGCCGACCTGCTGAAGTTCGCCCGCCGGGTGAGCACGCTGCGCAAGCGGCACCCGGTGTTTCGGCGGCGCCGGTTCTTCGAGGGCGAGCCGATCCGCAGCGGCGACGAGGTGCGCGACATCGCCTGGCTGAATCCGAGCAGCCGCGAGATGACGCACGAGGATTGGGGCGAAAGCATTCACAAGTGCGTGGCGGTGTTCCTCAACGGCGAGGCCATCAGCGCACCCAACGCGCGCGGTGAACGGGTCGTCGACGACTCATTCCTGTTGTGTTTCAACGCCGGTGAAGAGCCGGTGGAGTTCGCGACGCCGAATAGTGACTATGCGAAAGAGTGGACCGTGGAACTGGACACCAACGAACCGACGGGCCGCAAAGAGGGGGCCGACCAGGTGGTGACCGCCGAGGAGAAGGTGTCGCTGCCCTCACGCTCGCTGCTGGTCTTGCGTAAGACGCAGTGACGCATGGCCTTACCCGTCATCTCCACCTACCGGCTGCAACTACGTGGTGAATCCAGTGGGTTCGCGTTCACTTTCGCCGACGCGGAAAACCTGCTCGACTACCTGAACGACCTCGGGGTGTCGCACCTGTATCTGTCGCCGATCATGACCGCGGCGCCCGGGTCCAGCCATGGCTACGACGTCACCGACCCGACGACGGTGTCCCCCGAGATCGGCGGCCGCGACGGCCTGGCGCGGTTGTCGGCCGCGGCGCGGGAGCGCGGCATGGGCCTGATCGTCGACATCGTGCCCAACCACGTGGGCATCGACGTGCCCCAGCAGAACCCGTGGTGGTGGGACGTCCTGCGCAACGGCCGTTCCTCGCCCTACGCAACGTATTTCGACATCGATTGGGACCTCGACGACGACGGCCGCATCGTGCTGCCGGTGCTGGGATCCGACGACGACGCCGCCGACCTCACCGTCGACGGGGACCTGCTGCGGCTGGGTGATCTGGCGCTGCCGATCGCGCCCGGCACCGCGGGGGGCACCGGACCCGAGGTGCACGACCGCCAGCACTACCGGCTGGTCGGCTGGCGCAACGGCGTGTGCGGATACCGTCGTTTCTTCTCGATCACCTCGCTGGCCGGGCTGCGCCAGGAGGACCGCGCGGTCTTCGACGCCACCCACGCCGAGGTCGGCCGGTGGTTCACCGAGGGGCTGGTCGACGGCATCCGCATCGACCACCCCGACGGCCTGTCGGATCCGTGCGGGTACCTGGCGTGGCTGCGCGAACTGACCGGCCCGCAAGCCTGGATCGTGATCGAGAAGATCCTGGCCGTCGACGAGGCGCTCGAGCCCACCCTGCCGGTCGGCGGCACCACCGGTTATGACGTGTTGCGCGAAATCGGCGGTGTGCTGGTGGATCCGGACGGCGCCCCCGCGCTGACCGCGCTGGTGGAATCCGCCGGGGTGGACTACGGGGCGATGCCGGACATGCTGGTGGACCTCAAGATCCGTTCGGCCACCGAAACCTTGGCAAGCGAACTGCGCCGGTTGCGTCGCAGTATCGCGGCCGCGGCCGGCGTCGACCACCCGCGGTTGCCCGAGGCGGTGGCCGCGCTGCTCACCCACATCGGGGTCTACCGCAGCGACTACCCCGGCCTGGTCGCGCTGCTGCCCACCGCGCTGGCCGAAACCCAAGCGGCCGCACCGGAATTGGGGCCCGCACTGCAGGTGCTGGCCGCGGCGCTGGCCCGCGGCGGGGAACCGGCCACCCGCCTGCAGCAGCTCTGCGGGGCCGTCACCGCCAAGGCCGTCGAGGACTGCCTGTTCTACCGCGACGCCCGGCTGGTCTCGCTGAACGAGGTGGGCGGCGAGCCGCACCGCTTCGGTGTCGGTGCCGCCGAGTTTCACCACAGCGCCGCCACCCGCGCGCGGTTGTGGCCGCAGACCATGACGACGCTCACCACGCACGACACCAAGCGCGGCGAGGACGTGCGGGCCCGGATCTCGGTGCTGTCGCAGGTGCCGTCGCTGTGGACCGAGTTCCTTACCCGCTGGGAGAAACGCGCCCCCTCCCCCGATCCGGCGACCGGACAGTTCCTGTGGCAGAACATCTTCGGCGTATGGCCGGTCAGCGGCGAGGTCACCGCCGAGCTGCGCGAGCGACTGCATGCCTACGCCGAGAAGGCCATCCGCGAGGCGTCCTGGCATACCTCGTGGAACGACCCGGACGCCGAATTCGAGGACGCGGTGCACCGGTGGCTGGACAGCGTGCTCGACGGTCCGGTGGCCGGCCAGCTGACCGAGCTTGTCGCCCAACTCAATCCGCATGCCGCCAGCGACGCGCTGGCCCAGAAGCTGCTGGCGCTGACCGTGCCCGGGATTCCCGACGTGTACCAGGGCACCGAGCTGTGGGACGACAGCCTGGTGGACCCGGACAACCGCCGGGCCGTGGACTACTCGGCCCGGCGCGCCGCCCTGCAGGACTTGAAACATCCGAAAATCCGGGTCGTCACCACGGCGCTGCGTGTGCGCCGCCAGCACGTGGACACCTTCCTGCACGGCGAGTACGTCCCGATCCTGGCCAACGGCGAGGCCAGCGACCACGTGCTGGCGTTTCGCCGCGGCGAGGACATCGTGGTGGCGGTGACCCGCTGGACCGTGCGGCTGGCCGAAAGCGGCTGGGGCAATACGGTTGTGCCGCTGCCGGACGGAACCTGGAAGGACGCGCTCACCGGCGTGATCGCCGACGGCCCCACCTCGGCGGCACAATTGTTCGCCGACCTGCCCGTCGTGCTGCTGGAGCGCCACCATGACTGAATTGCAGACGACTGACTTCCGGGTCTGGGCGCCCAAGCCCGCGCTGGTTCGTCTCGACGTCGACGGCCAGACGCACGCCATGACGCGCTCGGCCGACGGTTGGTGGCATGCGAGCGTGGACACCGCGCCGGACGCCCGCTACGGCTACCTGCTCGACGACGACCCCACCGTGCTGCCCGACCCGCGCTCACCGCGCCAGCCCGAGGGCGTGCACGCCCGCTCGCAGTTGTGGGATCCGGCCGCCGCGGCGTGGACCGATACCGCGTGGGCGGGCCGCCCGGTCGAGGGCGCGGTGATCTACGAGATGCACCTCGGCACGTTCACCGAGGCGGGCACCTTCGACTCGGCCATCGACAAGCTGGACTACCTGGTCGAGCTCGGCGTGGACTTCGTCGAGCTGATGCCGGTGAATTCCTTTGCCGGCACGCATGGTTGGGGATACGACGGCGTGCTGTGGTACAGCGTGCACGAACCCTACGGCGGCCCCGACGGGCTGGTGCGCTTCGTCGACGCCTGCCACGCCAAGGGGCTGGGGGTGTTGATCGACGCGGTGTTCAACCACCTCGGCCCGTCGGGCAATTATCTGCCGCGCTATGGGCCCTACCTGTCGTCGGCGAGTAACCCGTGGGGCGAGGGCATCAACATCGCCGACGCCGACTCCGACGAGGTGCGCCGCTACATCATCGGCTGCGCGCTGCGCTGGATGCGCGACTTCCATGCCGACGGCCTGCGCCTGGACGCCGTCCACGCGCTGGTGGACACCACCGCGATCCATATCCTCGAGGAGCTCGCGACCGAAACGGATTGGCTGGCCCAGCAATTGGGGCGTCCCCTGTCGCTGATCGCCGAGAGCGACCTGAACGATCCACGGCTGATCACCCCGCGCGAGCGCGGCGGCTACGGCCTGACCGGGCAGTGGGCCGACGACATTCATCACGCGATCCACACCGCGGTTTCCGGCGAGCGCCAGGGCTACTACGCCGACTTCGGCAGCCTGGCCACCCTGGCCCAGACGTTGCGCCACGGCTTCTTTCACGCCGCCACCTATTCGTCGTTCCGCCGTCGCCGGCACGGCCGGCCGCTGGACACCAGCGCGGAATCCGGCATCCCGGCCACCCGCCTGGTCGCCTACACCTGCACGCACGATCAGGTCGGCAACCGGGCCCTGGGCGACCGGCCGTCGCAGAACCTGACCGGCGGCCAGCTGGCGATCAAGGCCGCGCTCGTCCTCGGATCTCCTTACACCACCATGCTTTTCATGGGTGAGGAATATGCGGCGTCGACCCCGTTCCAGTTCTTCAGCTCGCACCCCGAGCCGGAACTGGCGAAGGCCACCGCCGAGGGACGCAAGGCCGAGTTCGCCGAACACGGCTGGGACGCCGACGAGATTCCCGACCCACAGGACCCGCAGACGTTCGCCAACTCCAAGCTGGATTGGGCCGAGGTCGACACCGGTGAGCACGCCCGGCTGCACCGCCTCTACCGCGACCTGATCGCGTTGCGGCGCGAGGATCCCGACCTCGCCGACCCCTGGCTGGAGAACCTCACCGTCGACTACGACGAGGACCGAGGCTGGATCGTCGTCGCGCGCGGACGGTTGCGCATCGTGTGCAACCTGGGCGCCGAGCAGGTGCGCGTCCCGGTCACCGGTGAGCTGGTGCTGGCCTGGGACGAGCCGGCGGTTCATCCCGACAGCACCGAGCTGCCTGGGCATTCATTCGCGATATTGCGGAGCACGGGTGGCTCCGGCTGATCGCGCTTCGTCCGACCATGGATGAGCTCCGCTTCACCCGGGAGGAACTGAAGCGATTCCACGGCAGCACCGTGCCCGACCTGATCTCCGAGCAGGTCCGGCTGCTGTTCGTGGGCATTAATCCCGGCCTGCGAACCGCTGCCGTACAAGCACATTTCGCGCCGCACCAGGTATTTCCAGTCGTCCGGCGCAAACCCTGACGAGGCGTCGATTAAGTGATCGGTGATGCCGGCG
>NZ_LZMG01000023.1:0-5360 GCF_001673615.1 Mycobacterium sp. 1245499.0 | reverse complement strand
ATGGATGATCCCGACGTGGCGGCGGAATTCGTTCGCGCCCATGTGGTACGCGGGTTCGCCAGCGACCGCCCGCGCCGGCGTTGAGTGTGCGTCCACCGCCTCGGGTGTGAATCCAGGGTCTTGGGGGTGAATCCCTGGCGGTGATCCTCGGCGTGTCGCCGCCCGGTGTGCACACTCAAAGCCAACGATTCACCCGCGGTGGCCGCCGCACCTAGTGACCGCGCCGCGCGAGCGCTCGCAGGAAGAACGCCAAATTCGCGGGCCGCTCGGCCAGCCGGCGCATGAAGTAGCCGTACCACTGGGCGCCGAAGGGGACGTAGACCCGCAGCTGATGTCCGGCCGCAACCAGACGCCGTTGTTCGTCGTCGCGAATGCCATAGAGCATCTGATATTCGAATTCGGCACTGCTACGGGCTGTTTCACGCACGATGGCGGGTACCGCGCCGATGATCTGCGGGTCGTGTGTAGCCACCATCGGGTAGCCGACGCCGCCCATCAATACCGACAGGCACGCCAGATAGGAGTCGGTGACCTCGGCGGGTTTCCGGTAGGCCACCGCGGCGGGTTCGTCGTAGGCGCCCTTGCACAGCCTGACCCGGGCGCCGGAGGCCGCGAATTGGCGGCAGTCGTCCAGAGTGCGCCGCAGGTACGCCTGCAAAACCACGCCCAGCCAGGGGAATTCAGCCCGCAGGTCGCGCACCACGGACAGCGTCGACTCGGTGGTGGTGTGGTTCTCGGCGTCCACCGTCACCCACACGCCGGCCCGCCGGGCGGCGTCGCAGATCGACCACGCGTTCTCCCGGGCGATCTTTTCGCCGTCGCGCTCGAGCGACTGCCCGAGCGCGGACAGCTTGACCGAGACTTCCAGCGGCCGCACCGCATTGCCGGCCGTGTCGAGCCCACCCAACCTGTCGATCAGATCCAGGTAGGTCCGCACGGCGGCATCGGCGCCGTCCGCGTCGGCGACGTCCTCACCCAGATAGTCGACGCTGACGAAGCGACCCGAACCGCGCAGCGCGGCAACGCTGTTCAGCGCGGAATCGATCGTCTCCGCCGGGACGAAGCGCCGCACCACGCGACGGGTGACCGGGAAGCGCTCGGCGGCGCGGCGCAACCCGTCGCGGCGGCCGGCGGCCATGATCGTCGGGCGCAGCGTGGCGGCGAACAGCCCGGCCATCAGTCGGCGCCCATGTGCGGATACGTGTGGTCGGTCGCCGGGATGAAAGTCTCCTTGATGGTGCGCGCCGAGGTCCAGCGCAACATGTTCAGCATCGATCCCGCCTTGTCGTTGGTGCCCGAACCGCGGGATCCCCCGAACGGTTGGCGCCCGACGACCGCGCCGGTCGGCTTGTCGTTGACGTAGAAATTCCCGGCAGCGAACCGCAACCGGTGCTGGGCGGTCAGCACCGCCGCGCGGTCGTCGGCGATGACCGCGCCGGTCAGCGCGTACCGCGACCCGGTGTCGACGACGTCGAGGATCCGCTCGTAGTCGGCGTCGGGGTACACGTGCACCGACAGCAACGGGCCGAAGTACTCCGTCGCGAACGACTCGTCGGTCGGGTCGTCGGACAGCAGCACCGTGGGGCGCACGAAATAGCCCTCGCGGTCGTCGTATTCGCCGCCGACGGCGATGGTGACGTGCGGCGCGCCCTTGGCCCGCTCGATGGCGTCGACGTTCTTGATGAAGGCGCGCCGGTCGATCAGCGCTCCCCCGTAGTTGGTCAGGTCGGTGACGTCGCCGTAGCGCAGCGCGGCGGTCTTGCCCAGGAAGTCGTCACCCATGCGGCGCCACACCGACTGCGCGATGAAGGCCCGCGACGCCGCCGAGCATTTCTGACCCTGGTAGTCGAACGCGCCGCGAATCAACGCCGCGCACAACACATCCGGGCGCGCCGAGGCGTGGGCGACGACGAAGTCCTTGCCACCGGTCTCGCCGACCAGCCGCGGATAGCTCTGGTAGCGACCGATATTGGCGCCCACCCGCTGCCACAACTGCTGGAAGGTGGCCGTTGACCCGGTGAAATGGATGCCGGCCAGCCGCGGATCGGCCAGCGCCACATCGGAGACGGCCAACCCGTCGCCGGTCACCAGATTGATCACCCCGGGCGGTAACCCCGCCGCCTCGAGCAGTTGCATGGTGAGGTAGGCGGACAACGTCTGGGTGATCGAGGGCTTCCACACCACGGTGTTGCCCATCAGCGCCGGCGCGGTCGGCAAATTGCCCGCGATCGAGGTGAAGTTGAACGGCGTGATCGCATACACGAAGCCGTCCAGCGGGCGGTAATCGCTGCGATTCCACTCGCCCGGCCCGCTGATCGGCTGCTGGGCCAGGATCTGTTGGGCGAACGCCACATTGAAGCGCCAGAAATCGATCTGCTCGCACGGCGAATCGATCTCGGCCTGATAGACCGACTTGGATTGGCCGAGCATCGTGGCGGCGGCGATCTTCTCCCGCCAGGTACCGGCCAGCAGGTCGGCGGCGCGCAGGAACACCGCCGCACGCTCATCGAACGGCATTGCCGCCCAAGAGCTTTTCGCGGCCATCGCGGCCTCGATCGCCGCCGTCGCGTCGGCGTGCGCCGCGTTGGTCAGGGTGCCCAGCCGCGCGGCGTGCCGGTGCGGCTGAACCACATCGATGCGCTCACCGTCGCCCATCCGGTGGGCGGCGCCGATGACATGCGGCAGCTCGATCGGGTTGTCGGCCAGCAGCGCCAGTTCGGCGACAAGGCGGTCGCGTTCCGGGGAGTGCGGCGCATAGTTGTGGACCGGCTCGTTGGCCGGCATCGGGACCTGGGTTATCGCGTCCATGCTGCCAGGGTCCTCGCGCACACACCGCAAAGATTTAGCCGATCGGACAATACAGTGGGCCATCGATAGTACAATCGGACAACATGGCCGGTGTGGGTCTGGGACAGCTGCTCCTCGCGCTGGATGCGACCCTGGTGAGCCTGGTCGACGCGCCCCGGGGCCTGGACCTGCCGGTGGCATCGGCGGCGCTGATCGACAGCGACGACGTGCGGCTGGGCCTGGCGGCCGCGGCGGGTTCGGCCGACGTCTTCTTCCTGTTGGGTGTCGCCGACGACGAGGCGCTGCGCTGGATGGACAAGCAGGCGCGCGACCGCGTGCCGGCGGCCATCTTCGCCAAAGGACCGCCGGATGCTTTGGTGGCCAAGGCCGTTGCGGCCGGCTCTGCGGTGGTGGCGGTCGACCCGCGGGCCCGCTGGGAGCGGCTCTATCAGCTGGTCAACCATGTGCTCGAGCATCACGGGGACCGCGCCGACGCCATGGACGACTCGGGCACCGATCTGTTCGGGTTGGCGCAGTCGCTCGCCGACCGCATCCACGGCATGGTGAGCATCGAAAACGCTCAGTCACACGTCTTGGCGTATTCGGCGTCCAACGACGAGGCCGACGAGCTGCGCCGCCTGTCCATCCTGGGCAGGGCCGGTCCGCCCGAGCATCTCGAGTGGATCGGCCAATGGGGCATCTTCGATGCGTTGCGGTCCGGCGGTGAGGTGGTCCGCGTCGCCGAGCGGCCCGAGTTGGGGCTGCGTCCCCGGCTGGCCGTCGGGATCCACCAGCCCGCGCCCGATGCGCGGCGACCGCCGGTGTTCGCCGGAACCATCTGGGTGCAGCAGGGCTCGCAACCGCTGGCCGACGACGCCGAGGAGATGTTGCGCGGCGCCGCCGTGCTGGCCGCCCGCATCATGTCGCGGCTGGCGGCCCGGCCCTCCACCCACGCGCGGCGGGTGCAGCAACTGCTTGGCCTGGCCGACGCGGAAACCCTTGGCCACGTTGACGTGGCCGCGATCGCCCGCGAACTGGGCCTCGCCGCCGACGGCGACGCGGCCCTGATCGGCTGGGACGCGGCGGACGGCTCGCCCCGTCAGGCGCGGATCGCCGACGTCATTGCGCTGAGCGCCAGCGCTTTTCGGCGCGACGCTCAGGTCGCCTCGAACGGCGCGCGCACATATGTGCTCCTGCCCCAGACGCAGAACCGCTCGGTCGCCTCGTGGGTCCGCGGCACCATCGCCGCCATGCGCACCGAACTCGGGGTGCAACTGCGGGCGGCCATCGCCGCACCGGTCGCCGGCCTTGCCGGGGTGGGCGCGGCCCGCATCGAGGTGGACCGCGTGCTGGACAGCGCTGAGCGGCATCCGATTTCGTTCGGTCAGGTGACGTCGCTGGCCGAGGCCCGCACCACCGTCTTGCTCGACGAGATCGTCACGCTGATCGGCGGCGACGAGCGCCTGATCGATCCGCGGATCGTGGCGTTGCGCGACGACGAGCCGGTGCTGGCCGAGACGTTGCGGACCTACCTGGACGCTTTCGGTGACATCGCCGCGGCCGCGCAGGCGTTGCGGGTGCATCCCAACACGGTTCGCTACCGGGTGCGCCGGATCGAAAAATCGTTGTCGACGTCGCTGGCCGATCCCGAGGTGCGGCTGCTGTTTTCGCTGGGGCTGCGCGTCCTGAACGCGCGTTGAGCGGTCATCGCCGGGGAGCTCTCGCGCGATTAGCTCGCTTTTGGACGACGCGGATGCAACAATGCCACCCGTAAGGTGATGACGATGTAGGAAGCCGGTGCGAATCCGGCGCGGTCCCGCCACTGTCATCGGGGAGCGACCCTCAACGGCCACGGCTGAGAAGTCGGAAGGCGAGGCGAGCAGCGATCCGAGAGCCAGGACACTTGCGTCATTGCGTCCTGCGACCCGGGGCGGTGCACCCCGAGAGAGCTGCCAATCTCCATGTCTGTTCCGGCATGGGTGGCCGTTGCTGCTGCCACCACTTCGACGCCTAGCCGCGCCCGTTCTGTTGCCCCGGGAGCCGAGCCCCCCTGCTCGATCCACTTCGTCGCCCCGCCAAGAGGTTTCGGCGCGGCCGAGGGAGGCGGCCGATGACCGCCCCGATCTGGATGGCCTCCCCTCCCGAAGTGCATTCGGCGCTGCTGTGCAGCGGCCCGGGACCCGGCCCGTTGCTGGCCGCCGCGGCGGCCTGGACGTCGCTGAGCCAGGCATATGCGGAGTCGGCGGACGAGCTGGCCGCGGTGCTGGGCGCCGCGCAAGCCGGCAGCTGGGACGGCCCGAGCGCCGTGGCATACGTGACCGCGCACGCGCCGTATCTGGGGTGGTTGGTGCAGTCCAGCGCGGACAGTGCGGCCGTGGCCGCCCAACTCGACATTGCGGCCGCCGCCTACACCGCGGCGCTGGCAGCCATGCCGACGCCGCCCGAGTTGGCCGCCAACCACGCCACCCACGCGGTGTTGACGGCGACCAATTTCTTTGGCATCAATACCATCCCGATCGCGGTGAACGAATCCGACTACGCGCGGATGTGGGTCCAGGCCGCCACCGTGATGA
>NZ_LZMG01000022.1:0-4527 GCF_001673615.1 Mycobacterium sp. 1245499.0 | reverse complement strand
CGGACGCGCCCAACCTGTGGGCCGGGGTGGGCCTGGTCCGCGGGGGAGCGGGCACCGCGCTGGTCGGCTCGCACGCCGAGGTCGCCGAGCGGCTGGCCGAATACGCCAAGCTGGGCATCTCCCACTTCATCTTGTCGGGATATCCGCATCTGGAAGAGGCCTACTGGTTCGGCGAGGGCGTGCTGCCGATCCTGGAGCGGATGGGGTTGTGGCGCCACCCCAACCGCCAGTCCCATCCGGCCGCGGGTACGCCGTTCGCGGTCGCCTCGGCGCACTAAGGGGTCATGGCAGCCACCCTGCCCGCGTCCGCACCCGCCGGCCGGGCTCCCGACACGGTAGACGAATCCGCCGCGCAGCGGCGCCGGCGGCTGCGCATCGTGGTCGCGGCGAGCCTGCTGGGCACCACGGTCGAGTGGTACGACTTCTTCCTGTACGCCACCGCGGCGGGCCTGGTGTTCAACAAGGTGTTCTTTCCCAACGAGAGTTCCTTGGTGGGAACGCTTTTGGCGTTCGCGACCTTCGCCGTCGGGTTCGTCATGCGGCCCATCGGCGGGCTGGTGTTCGGCCACATCGGCGATCGCATCGGCCGCAAGCGCAGCCTGGCGTTGACCATGCTGATCATGGGCGGCGCGACGGCACTGATCGGGGCATTGCCCACGGCCGCCCAGATCGGCGCGTGGGCGCCGGTGCTGCTGCTGGCACTGCGGGTGCTGCAGGGTTTCGCGCTAGGCGGTGAGTGGGGCGGGGCCGTGCTGCTGGCCGTCGAACACAGCCCCGGCGACCGGCGCGGCCGCTACGGCGCGATCCCGCAGGTCGGGTTGGCCCTGGGTCTGGCCCTGGGCACCGGCGTGTTCGCCTTCCTGCAGGTCGCCTTGGGCCAGACGCGGTTTCTGTCCTACGGCTGGCGCATCGGCTTCCTGCTGAGCGTGCTGCTGGTGGCGATCGGCGTGGTGGTGCGGCTGCGAGTCGAAGAGACCCCGGCCTTTCGTGAGCTGGGCGAGCTCGAGGCCGCGTCGACCGCGCCCATCCGCGACATCGTCCGCGAACCCCGGTCCCGGCGAAACACCTTGCTGGGGCTGCTGTCTCGCTGGGCGGAAGGTTCGGCCTTCAACACCTGGGGGGTTTTCGCGATCAGCTACGCCACCGGCGCCCTGGGCTTCAACAAGGTCTCGGTGCTGGTGGTGGTGACCATCGCCGCCCTGCTGATGGCGGTGCTGCTGCCCGTCTCGGGCGCATTGACCGACCGCTACGGCGCCCGACGGGTGTACCTGGTCGGGGTGGCCCTCTACGGCCTGGCGGCCTTCCCGGCGTTCGCCTTGTTCGGCACCAGGAACCTGGTGTGGTTCGGGCTGGCGATGGTCCTCGTGTTCGGTGTCGTGCATGCGCTGTTCTACGGCGCCCAGGGCACCTTGTATTCGTCGCTGTATCCGACCGGCACCCGCTACACCGGTTTGTCGTTCGTCTACCAGTTCTCGGGCGTGTACGCGTCCGGGGTGACGCCGATGATTCTCACGTCGCTGATCGCGGCCGTCGGTGGCGCGCCATGGCTGGCCTGCGGGTATCTGGTTGCCACCGCGGTGATCAGCGTGATCGCCACGGCCCTGATCCGCGATCGCGACCTGTACCTGTAAGTCGTTGTTGCTGCGGGCCGCAAAGCCCGCTAGCGTCCGGGCATGGCCAGCAATCCGCAACTGCGCCAAGGGCTGTCGCAGCGGCAGCTCAGCATGATCGCGCTCGGCGGCGTGATCGGCGCCGGCTTGTTCGTCGGGTCCGGGGTGGTGATCAAAAACACCGGTCCTGCCGCGTTTCTCACCTACGCGCTTTGCGGTGTGCTCATCGTGTTGGTGATGCGGATGCTCGGTGAGATGGCGGCCGCGAACCCCTCGACCGGATCGTTCGCCGACTACGCGGCCAAGGCCCTGGGCGGCTGGGCGGGCTTCTCGGTCGCGTGGCTGTATTGGTACTTCTGGGTGATCGTGGTGGGTTTCGAGGCGGTCGCCGGCGGCAAGGTGCTCAACTACTGGTTCCACGCACCGCTATGGCTGCTGTCGCTGTGCCTGATGGTGTTGATGACGGCGACCAACCTGTTCTCGGTGTCGTCGTTCGGTGAATTCGAATTCTGGTTCGCCGGAATCAAAGTCGCGACCATCGTGATCTTCCTCGTGGTGGGAACGGTGTATGTCGCAGGACTGGTGCCGGGCCATCACGGTGGTCTGGCCAATCTGGGATCGCACGGCGGGTTCTTTCCCCACGGCGTGGGTGCGGTGTTCGCCGCCATCGTGGTGGTGATCTTCTCCATGGTGGGCGCCGAGATCGTCACCGTCGCCGCCGCGGAGAGCCGCGACCCCGAGCTCGCGGTGCAAAAGGCGACCCGCTCGGTGGTGGCCCGCATCGGGATCTTCTTCGTCGGTTCGGTCTTCCTGCTCGTGGTGCTGTTGCCCTGGGACTCCGTGGAACTCGGCGCCTCGCCGTACGTGGCCGCGCTCAAACACATGGGGCTGGGCGGCGCCGATCAGGTGATGAACGCGGTGGTGCTGACCGCGGTGCTGTCCTGCCTGAACTCCGGTCTCTACACCGCGTCGCGCATGTTGTTCGTGCTCGCCGAGCGGGGCGAGGCGCCGACGCGGTTGGTCAGGCTGAGCGGACGCGGCGTCCCCCACATCGCGATCCTGTGCTCGTCGGCGGTCGGATTCGGATGCGTGATCTTGGCGCGGGTGGCGCCCAACACGGTGTTTTTGTTCCTGCTCAACTCGTCGGGCGCCATCATCTTGTTCGTCTACTGGCTGATCGCGTGCTCGCAGATCATCCTGCGCCGCCGCACACCCGCCGAGAAGCTGACGGTGAAAATGTGGTGCTACCCGGTGTTGTCGATTCTCACGCTGGCCGCAATCACCGTCGTGCTGGTGCAAATGGCGTTCGACCGCACGGCGCGCAGCCAGCTCTGGCTGAGCCTGCTGTCCTGGGCGGTGGTGATCGGGCTGTATTTCCTCGCCCGCTCCCGCGGCCGCATCCGGGTGTCTTCGGGGGAGTAGGTCGTTCTCGAAAGCGCTAGCACATGCGCTATCGAATTCCGGAGTCACACAACGGCTGAGCTCGGGTCACCCCGCGTGCGCGCCGGTGTGGCTCCTCAGCAGACCGAGCCGCTGCAGATCGGTGACGTATTTGTCGATCAACGCCTCGGTCACGTGCGGCACGTCGTCGTTGTTGCCGATGCCCGCGGATTGCACTGCCGCACGGAACTTTTCGGCCGGCATGCCGGTGCCCTGCGTCGGCTTACCGGGCTTCGCGTAGGCGCTCATCAGCGGCAGCAGCGAGTTCTTGCGCTGGTTGTCGGGCAGCGCCTGCATCGCCTCGGTGAAGCGGGCCAGCCACTGCTGATAATCGTCGACGCGCTCGATCTGGTGTCCGTCGGCGATGAGCCAGTCGACGAAGGTGTCCAGGGAGATGCCGTCGTCGTGGGTGTTGAGCACGTTGTAGGTGTGGTAGCCCTGCCGCGCGCTTGCCCCGAGGGTGGTGATGGCCTCGGCGGTGAAATCGGCGGGCAGCCCGTCGTAGTGGGCGCGCTGCGGGGCGCCGGCCGCATCGAGCTGATAGAACGACCGCGGCGCGATCCCGGTGGCCACCACGCTCAGGATCAGCCGGGTGAACATGTCGGGCACGTTGAGCTGACCCGCGAAGTCGCTGTGCGCCAGGATCATGTCGGACCGGAACACCGCCACAGCAACGCCGCATAGGTCGTGGGCCTCCCGCAGCAGCACCTCGCCCGCCCATTTACTGCTGGCGTAACCGCTGGCATACGACTCGTCGAGGGACCGCGAAGGGCTCGCCGAGCGCACGTCGACGTCCTCCCCGATGAAGCTGCCGTCGGGCAGTGTGGTCACCGCCACGGTGGAGATGTAGTTGATCGGCTTGAGCCGCTTGGTGATCGCGAGCTTGATGATCTCGGCGGTGCCCACCACGTTGGGGCCGAACAGCTGGCTGTAGGGCAGCACGTGGTTGACCAGGGCGGCCGAATGCACGACGAGGTCGACCGTCTCGGCCAGCCGCTCGTAGGTGGGTGTGTCCAGGCCGAGGTTGGGCGCCCCCACGTCGCCGACGAGCACCCGCAGGTGCCGGTCGGCCAATCGCCGGAACCGCTCGGACAATTCGGTGTCCCCGCTGTCGATCGCGGCCTCGATGCGCTGACGTCCGGCGGTCGGGTCGGCGCCGCGGGCCAGGCAGATCACCGTGCCGCCGCCCGGGGCCAGGCGCTCGAGCCAGTCCAGGCACAAAAAGCGCCCCAGGTAGCCGTTGGCTCCGGTGAGAAGCACGGTGTTGATCTCGCCCGTCGCCGCCGGGAGCCCGGGAGCGGCGGCCAGCGTGTCGGCGTCGATGAAGCCGTCCAGCGTCAGGTCCGCGGCGCGCGCCTGGGTGGCGCCGCGCCCGTGCACCGACGCGAACGTCGGCCGCGTCGACGCCGACGTGCGTTCGCCGTCAACGAAATTCGCGACAGTGGTCAGGTTCGCGGTGGGGCTGACGATGGTCTGC